>NZ_CAUWHO010000033.1:0-22982 GCF_963558545.1 uncultured Tyzzerella sp.
ATACAAATAACCGTATATAATTTTTACTCTAAAAATATAAGTCATATCTTAATTGATTTAATAAAAATAAGGAGAGATACCCCCTCCTTAAACTATAAAATATGCTTTGGCTTTTAAAGCCAGTCATTTAATATATTATAACAATATTTTTATATGGTAAATACAAATATTAGGTTGTATTAAAGCTTTGGTATAAAATTATAATAGTACTCTAAAGGAGAATCATTTAAACAAGCCTCTATTATTTGTCTACCTAAAAGACTTAAATCTTTAGTACAGTATTTTTGTAGTTCAGTTTTAAAGAAATCTGTAAGCATTTTTGCTCCTATATCGTAAGCTTCGTTTCCTACTTCTGGTTGTCTATTAACCTCTAAAAATCCTTTTGGCATAAGCATACCATCTATTTTTATACTTTCTGGCACATAACCTAAAATAGGACATCTAGCATCTTTTAATACTTCTCTTTTAAACTTGCAACCACCACGTCTTGATAAATATTCTCTAACAGCCCATTGAGTACCAAAACCTACCTTATAAACACCTATATACTGGTTTGGTATTAATATATAACGTGTAGATAATGTATTTAAAATTTGGTCTAAAAGTAAATTAGCCTGGTCTACCATTTTACCTGTTGCAAAAGGCCAATAAGAGCCTACACCCTCGCTTTTCATTCCACTACTATTATCTACAATAGATGGATTAGCAAAACCTCTAGGAGATACTAATCTCCATATCCAAGCAAGAGCAGGTGGTAAAACATGTAACATTCCTATTATACCATAATTAGGGTTTTCTTTTGTTGTAGGAGGTGTTCTAACTCCAAAGCTTCTTATATCCACCTCTGTTGCTTCATTTATAACATTATCTTTAGCTTTTCTAGGTATTATAATACGTGGGTTAGGACAAGGCACTCCTGGTTTATCCTCTATATGCTCCCATATAAGACAAGTAGAATTTGGCACACCTTCTATGTTAAAAAACACAAGTGGCTCTGGTGGGTGCATACATATTTTTTCCGTTTCTGGCTCTGTCCCATATTTATTAATATGGTCAACACGTAAAAACCAGCCATATTCTGCATCTGCAACTACCAATTTTTTGCTACCATTTTGTATAGATGGGTGTGCTAATGCCATATCATCTGTAATAGGGTTAAGCTCACAGCTATCTGCTAGCCTTACTAATGTTTCTTCCCCTGTTATAATATTTGTGCCTAATAACAAACGCCCATCTTTTTTTCTATGGAAAGGCTCTGTCATTTCGCTTTTGCCTCCCCCAGATGCCCCTTCGTGCATAATTGTTAAAGTAAGCTCATAAGGTGTAGTTATTTTTACAGTAGATGCGTGTAATGTATTCCAACCCTCTTTTTCCCCAAGGTTTAAAAGTATGCTATATACTCCTTTTTTAGCACTAGGCCCTGGGTATAAGTTATAAGAAAAAACTTCGTGTATATTTTCTAACCTGTTATGAACAACTATTTGCTTTCCATTGTATAAAGTGTGTCTAAAAGGTGGTGCTACATATATTATAGCCTTAGGGCTAAAGCCCTCTTTTATCTTATCTGCTGGTATAAAACCTTGTAAATCTGCAAGGCCTGCTCCAAAAAAAGCCGAATTTGTTGGCATAATGGCCAAAGCCTCATATCCTATATTAAGCTCGTCATTACCTGCAAAAAACGGTAAAACTAAAAGCTCTTGTTGGTTTTTTAACCAATCAAAAGTAGATTTTCTATCTTCTTTAAAATCTCTATTAAATCTTTCCTTATAAATAGGTTTATCTGTTGGTAGGTTATCTGCTATAACCATACTGTTAGGGTCACGTCTTCTAAGGCTAGTATCTTCAAAATTTATAGCTATACCATTTTTACATCTTACAACTGTTGCTTCTTTAACATCTTTACCGTCAATATTATATATAACATCAAAAGTGCTATTATCTTTGCCTCCAAGAGCAATATCTAAAAGTTCATTTTTGCTATTTGCTAATATTATTTTTGCATTTGTATTTTTTAATATATCATCAACCATTTTAGGTAAAACCATTTTTTCTAAAGCTTTTCTAACCATACAATCACCTCTAATAATTTAAAAATATATTATTATATTATCAAATAAAATTACATCTTGCAAGTTTTATTTTTATTCTATTCTTTTTTCATAATTTTCTGATAATTTAACTTGCAATTATTTTATACTAATATATATGCTATGTTAATTTATATTGACTATAAAAAATAATTTAATTTAATGATATTTTATCTTCAATATAAAATAAGTGTAGCTATATTTTATTAATAGCTACACTTATTTTTAAAGGTTAAAATATTTAAGTAAATCAATTTTTTAGATACTTTATATCTAAAAACAGGTATTTTTAAATTTTTTTGCATAAAAAAGAAAACTTAAACTTTGTTTATCCTTTTTATAAAAAATAAGTCCTACCTTAATTGATATAAACTGATATAAATAAAAAGAACAGTTTCCGTTACTGTTCTTTTTAATAAAGAGAAGGTATTTTTTATGGGGTTTACAGTAGAACTATTGGGGGATGTTCTTGACTGTAATGTGAAAATATTTAAGGGTTTTCACATTTATTATTATAACACAGTATTCCTAAAAATGCTTACCAAATTTTTATATTTTTTAAGCACATTTTTTATCTATTTTTAACATATTTTGCATTATATATGGTTTTAACTCCCATAACTTTCTAAAAATTTAATTAAATCATCTTTCCCTTTTATCTTTATACCATTTTTTATTTTATCCTGTTCTTCTTTTGGTAACCCATCTAAAGGTATATCTGTTATTTCTTTAAGCTTTGTACCATTTATTTCTTGTTCGTAGTATACAGCTATATATCCTTCATATTCTCCTATTATATAATGTTGTGTACTTTCTCCATCTATTACCTTTTGTAAAACAACCTCACTAGAAGAAAACTCCTTTATCTGCCAATCTTTAAAGTTTTCTTCTAAATCATTTCTTGTTAAATCTATTAAAAAATATGGTGGCACATCTTCCACTTTTTCTGTTATATTATCATTTTTATAAAAATATTCATAAGTCATTTTTGTAGAAGGTGTTATTTTGGCAACGGTAATATTATCTACTGGCTTTTCTTTAAAAAAATCCACATTAGCTTCATTTTTATATTCTATAATTTGATTTTCGTTATTTTTTATACTATACATATTATATCCTATGCTAGCACTAATAATAGATACAAATATAACTAATATAAAAAATAAAACAAAATATATTTTTTTTACCATTTTTTATCCTCCACCTAAAAATTATATATTTATAATTCCCAAATAAAAGATAAAAATACGTATTTATATAATTTATTTTTCTCTAGTAAATAGCTTTTCTATCTCTACAATAACTATCGGCATAATACATAATATAAAAACAACTAACCATTGTATAGAATTAAGTGGTATAACTTTAAAAATAACTGAAAAATTTGGTAACATTATAACAGATACTTGTAAAACTACCCCTATAATAAGCGAACCTATTAAATATGGGTTGTTAAATAAATTTATAGAAAATATAGACTTTTCTGTCTTCATATTAAAAGCGTGTATTAGTTGAGATATGCTAAGGGTAGCAAAAGCCATAGTGCTACCTATTATTTCTTTCTTAAATACTACTGTTCCTATTGCATATGCAAGTAAAGCTAAGCAACCTATCATCATACCCTCTAATATTACTCTACTCCATCTATCCCTTGTAAATATCCCTGTTTTAGATTTTTTTATTCGTCCTTTCATTAAAGACTTATCTGGAGGGTCTATACCAAGAGCTATTGCTGGTAAAGAATCTGTAACAAGGTTTATCCATAATAGCTGTATAGCTGCAAGAGGGCTTTTAAATCCTATTAATAATGCTACTAATATTGTTATAATCTCTCCTATATTGCTAGATAATAAAAAATGTACAGATTTTTTTATATTTTCATATATAGCTCTTCCCTCTTTTACTGCATCTACTATTGTAGCAAAGTTATCATCTGCTAATATAATATCCGATGCCCCTTTAGCAACATCTGTACCTGTTATACCCATAGCACAGCCTATATCTGCTGTTTTTAAAGCTGGTGCATCGTTTACACCATCTCCTGTCATAGCTACTATGTTGCCTTTTTTCTTAAATGCCTTTACTATACGCACCTTATGTTCTGGGCTTACTCTTGCAAAAATATCATATTTATATATATTTTCACATAGTTCTTTTTCACTTATGTTATCAAGCTCAGTACCTGTTATAGCTAGTCCATCTTTTCTTAATATTCCTATTTTTTTACCTATGGCCTTTGCAGTTTCTATATGGTCGCCTGTTATCATAACAGGCTTTATGCCTGCTTCTTTACACTTTATAACTGCCTCATAAGTTTCTTCTCTTGGAGGGTCTATAAGCCCTAACATACCCAAAAATATAAGATTTTTTTCTATATTAGTACTTTTGGTATCTACATATTTATCAATATCTTTATAACATATAGCTAATACTCTTAGAGCATCTTTTCCCATTATAATATTTTCTCTTAGTATTTCTTTTTTCTTATTTTCTGTCAACTCCTCTTTTTTACCATTTTCATAATAATAACTACACCTATCTAAAAGTACATCTATTGCACCTTTAGTTATTATTTTATAGCCTGTTTTATCTTTATGTATAGTGCTCATCATTTTTCTTTTAGAATCAAATGCTATTTCATCTACTCTTGGTAAAACTTTTTCTTCTTCGTTTTTATAAACTCCATTTTTTATAGCAAGCTCCATAAGTGCTATTTCTGTTGGCTCTCCTATTAACTTATTTTCTAGCCCTATTTCCACATTATTACAAAGAGATGCCATACTGTATAATTTTTCTTTATCATCTGTATATATTTTTACAACTTCCATTTTATTTTGTGTCAACGTACCTGTTTTATCCGAACATATGACAGTTGCAGAGCCTAAAGCCTCTACGGCAGGTAACTTTCTTATTATTGCATTTTTTTTAACCATTTTTTCAACGCCTATGGCAAGCATAATAGTTACTATTGCAGGTAATCCCTCTGGTATAGCAGCAACAGCAAGGCTTACAGATGTCATAAACATTTCAAAAGGAGGTATTTTTCTAAATAATCCTATAAAAAATATACCAAAACAAATAGCTAATGCACCTATCCCTAATATTTTACCTGTTTCTTCTAATTTTTTTTGAAGATTTGTCTGCTCCTCTTGGTGATTTATAATCATATGTGCTATTTTTCCCATTTCTGTTTGCATACCTGTTGCTGTAACTATTGCCTTGCCCTTGCCATTAATAGCTAAAGTTCCACTATATACCATATTTTTTCTATCACCAATAGAGCTATTATCTATATTTATAGTGTCTGTATTTTTTTCTATTGGTGTACTTTCTCCTGTTAGTGATGCTTCTTCTATTTTTAAGTTACTACATTCTATAAGTCTAGCATCTGCCGATATATAATCTCCACTATTTATAACAATAATATCTCCTGTTACAAGGCTTGTACTATCTACTTTTTGTAAAGCTCCATTTCTTATAACATTAGCCTTAGGAGATGACATTTTCTTTAATGCTTCTAAGGCTTTCTCTGCCTTATTTTCTTGCATAAATCCTAAAATAGCATTTATAACAACTATTAAAACTATAATTATAGTGTCTAAAAAGTCTTTTTCTCCTTGCAAAAAACTTGTTACAAAGGATATAGCACCAGCTATTAAAAGTATTATAACCATAAAATCATTAAATTGTGCTAAAAATTTAGATATATTACTTTTTTTATTATTATCTTTTATTGTGTTTTCCCCGTCTTTTTTTAGCCTATTGTTAGCCTCCTTATTATCAAGCCCTGTTTGTATATTGGTTCTTAAAAGCTTTTCCACATCTTTAATGTTTTTTGAATAGTAATTCATTTGTTCACCTCTTAAAATGTTATTATTAAAATTAATTACTATATTATATTAGCTTGTCTTAACTTATATGCTACCATTTAAAAAATATTAACCATTTTTTTACATAAAACATATATTAAAATAAGGTTTTATATATGTGGGAGGTAAAAATGATTTTACAATTACTTATTTTAGCATTAGCACTAAGTATAGACGCATTTGGTATTGGTATATCCTATGGTGTTAGAAAAATAAATTTTAAAATATCATCTTTAGCTATTATATCTTTTATAGCACTTTTATTTTCTAGCGTTTCCATATGGTTTGGAGGTATAATATCTTCTATATTTTCAGAAAAAATTACTTCTTTTATAAGCATATTAATATTAGTAATATTAGGCTTATTTATTATAAAAAAAGGACTTGAAAAAGATGATGATGTGGATAATGTATATGTGCCTACTATAAATAGTGAAAACAAAAATATATATTCCCTATTTATAAAATCTTTAGGCATAACTATAAATATTATTAAAACGCCTTCTATATGTGATTTAAACAAGTCTTTAAAAATAGACCCTAAAGAAGCTTTTTACTTAGGTATAGCCCTATCCTTAGACTGCATAGCAACAAGTATTGCCATATGCTCTTTTAAAGGATATGCTTTTTTATTTCCTATCTTTATTGTTATATTTCAGTTAACATTTTTACTATTAGGAACTCTTTTAGGTAAAAAAACAATAATAAAATGTTTAGATGAAAACAAAATATCTATAACATCTGGACTTATATTAATTATTATAGGGTTTTTAAGGCTTATTTTTTATAAATAGTTATTGCATAGCTTATTAATTAATGTTAAAATTTTTATTATTAAAACATTAATTAATAGAGGTGAATTATGAAAGGTTATATATATGGGATTTTAGGTAATGGACATCTTATAAAATATAATAGAGAAAAAGCTATTAATTGCTTTGAAAAAGCTATTCTATACAATACTAAAAATATTTTAGCTATATATAATTATGGACTTATACTTTTGCAAGATGGAGATTTTAAAAAAGCTTTAGAACTTTTCTTAAAATCTCAAGAACTTAATGAAAAAAGAGCAAAAAGAAAGACTTTTAAACCTGCTGCACTTAATAGAACAATACTTTTACAAAAAAATATACCTCTTGCTATTGCTAGCACATACTGGAGATTAAACGATATGCCTAAAGCTATATCTACATTAGAAGATTTAAGAAAAAAATTCGACTATGTTAGCCCTAATGCTCTTACAACACTTGGGTATTTTTATCTATTAATAAAAGACTACGAAAAAGCAAAAGAAATCTCTCAATTAGCCATTGATGATGACCAAAACTTTGCATCTGCTTGGGATAATATGGGGCAAATATATTTAGAGCAAAACGATTTAAAAACTTCTAAAGAGCATTTTTTAAAAGCTATTGAGCTTAATCCAAAATCTGTAGATAGCTTATACCACTTAGCTATAATAGAAGAAACAGAAAATAACAAATCTAAAGCTATAGAATATTTAAAAAAATCATTAGATTGTAACATTACCTCTTTAAACACAGTTACTAGAGAAACAATAGAAAATAAAATAAAAGAATTAAGCTAAACATTAAACTTTTATTTTAAACTATAAGTAATATCTTAACTATATAATAAAAAAGGATACTTTTATTTAAAGTATCCTTTTTTGTTATATAGTTAAGGTGTATCAAAAACTGGCTCTCCTATTGTTTCTTCTTGTGTAGGTGGCTGTGTTGTTTGCTCTTCAGTTGTATTTTGTGTTGTTTGTTCTTGTGGAACAGAAGGTATAACATTACCTAATTCTTGTGGTAATGTAGTAGTATGTGTAGTGTTGTCATTTGGTAATGTTGTGTTATTATCAGAAGGTGTTACAGTAATTGTACCGTCTTCAAAATCATATATTGTATTTGTATTCTCTTGGCTTGTTCCTTCTTGAGTATGTTCATCTATATGAATATCTCCCTCTAAATGTATGTCACAAATATCTTTAGGCTCTGGGTTTTCTTCTGTAAAATCAAATATAGATTTAATTTCTATACTTTCTTTAGGACAAAAATCTCCAGATAGTTTTCCACTATCTTTACAAATATATACTACCTTATGCTTATCACAATACTCTTTAGGCTCTGTACCTTTTAAAAACATATCCACTATAACTCTATCCCCTCTTGGGTCGTTTTTACAATCATCTGTTGCTAAAAGCCCAGAGTCTAAACATATAGCTACATCTATTATACCTTTTGGTCTTGGTCCAAAATCTGCTTTTGGTAGGTCTTTGTGTATCTTTTCCATAACATCTCTCCATAAAACTAAATGGTATCTATCATTAGGTATAACACGCTTACCTCCAACTCTTGCCATCATATTAGGCACTATATCATCATATCTATCATATCCAAACCATACCCCTGAAACGTAATAAGGAGTATACCCTACAAATGTTAAGTCTTTAACTTCTTGTGTTGTACCTGTTTTACCAGCAATAGGCATAGATATATTTTTAAATTTTGCTGCACCACCTGTACCTTTTGTAATAACATCTCTCATCATATCTGTTAGCATATATGCAGTTGTTTCTTTAATAACTTGCTTTGGCTCTCTTGTTGTAGTATCTAATATAGTGTTACCATCGTGGTCTAAAACTTTTGTATAAAGTTTAGGCTCGTAATATTTACCACCATTAGCTATTGCTGCATATGCTGCTGTAACTTCCATTTGTGTAACACCATATGTTATCCCCCCAAGAGCAGTTGATAAATGGTTATCTTTTTCTAATGTTGTAAAACCAAAATTTAATAAGTACTGGTATGCAACATCAACACCTGCTTTATCCATAGCCTTAACGGCCAATATATTCATAGATTGCTCTATACCCTTACGTACTGTTGAAGGACCTCTATAACTCTCTCCATACCAGTTTTTAGGGCTATATTTTCCTATTTTTAAAGGCTCATCTACTATTACACTACCAGGCATTAAAACACCTGTATCTATTGCTGGTGCATATGCTGCTAGTACTTTAAATACAGACCCTGGCTGTCTTTTAGAATCTGTTGCTCTATTAAATCCTCTATTTACTGTTTTTTCACCTCTACCGCCTATAAGAGCATTTACATTTCCTTTCTTGTAGTCCATTATAACCATAGATGCTTGAGGTTGTGTGGAAATGCTAACTCTATCTGCAACTATTTTTTGATTTGAGGATAGATTTTTTTCAATTTCAGCTTTTTTATTAGTAGCAAAAACCTCTCCATCTTCTTTAGTTTTTACAAACTGACGGTAGTCTTTATGCTCTTGCTTACCTGTTGTACTATCTTCAATAGAAACTGTGTATGTTACATCGTATTTATACACTACATTAGGGAAAAGATTATCATCTGCAAAAGAGCCTTCTAATATATTTTGAATATTACTGTCTTTAGTAGAATATATTTGTAGTCCACCATTATATATAAGATTGTCTGCTTGTACTTTACTTATATTATGCTTTTCTTGTAAATCTTTTGATACTTGTTCAAATAAAGCATCTTCAAAATATCCGTGTATAATGTTACCTTCTACTTTTTTATTGTTATCCCCATCTGATACCCTAGAGTATATATCTTCTGTCAATGCTTCATCATATTGAGCTTGTGTAATCATACCTTGCTCTACCATATGATTTAATATTTTTGTTACCCTTTTTTTATTATTTTCTGGATTAGTTCTAGGAGAGTATAAAGAAGGATTATTTGTTATTGCAGCTATGGAAGCACTTTCTGCCAATGTTAAATCTTTTGCCTCTTTATTAAAATATCCAAGAGCTGCAGATTGTACCCCATTGTATCCGTGTCCTAAAGCAATAGTATTTAAATAAAGCTCTAATATGTATTTTTTAGCTTGCATTTTGCTTCCAAACTTTTCTTCTAAAGTTTTTTCGTACATAACAGCTAAATATTGCTCTTGAATTTTAGTTTCAATAGTATTTCTTGTTACTTTAGTTACATTATTTTTTATAAGCTGTTGAGTTATTGTACTAGCACCTTGTAGCCCTGTACTTCCTGTAAGTTTATTTTTTATTGTTGTATATGCTGCTCTAGCTATACCTTTTAAATCTATCCCAAAATGACTATAAAACCTTTCATCTTCTACAGCTACTATAGCATTTTGTAAATCTAATGATATTCCATCTAAAGTTACATACTCCCTGTTTTCTTTACCGTGAAAACGGTCTATTTCCTTATTGTCTTTATCATAAACTATAGATGTATACACATTAGGCTCTACAGATATTAATTCTAGGTTAGGGGAATCTTCTATTACCCTTGCAAACACACCTAAACCTACCCCACCTATTGTTGCAAAAACTATTATCATAGTTAGCATAAAACCTAAGCACGTTCTTCTAAATCTTTTTTTCTTAGACTTTTTGCCTTTCTTTTTACTAGACTTTTTATTAACTTGTTGGCTAGATTTTGTTCTTTCCGATACATTTTCTTTATTAGCTTGCCTATTTAGCATTTCTTTTCTATCTATACTAGCTGATTTATTGTTAATACTTGGTCTAGCTTGTCTGTTACTAGTTGTTCTTGGTCCTTTAACATTATTTTTTGTATTTTTTTGTTGACTCACTAAATCAACTCCTTTTCAAGCATATATTATACCAAATATAAATAAATTAATAAAGTAAAAAAATAATTTTTTAAGATATTGTAACAAAATTGTTACAATATCTTAAAACGTAAAGGTGGTATAAAATGTTTCATAGAAAAAGAAAATTAAAAAGAAAAAAATTTTTTAAAATACCTTTCTTTACCCTTGTAATAATATGTCTTTTTATTGGGTTTATATATTTATTTACTTTACAATTTGAAATGGAGGTACTGCCAACAGCAATAAAGGTAAGCCAAAAATACGCAACTAATATTATAAGCCAAGAAATTAATAAAAGTGTTGAAAAAATAATAACCGACTTAAATTTGCATACAACTGACTTTTTTTATAAAAATGTTAATAAAGATACCAACAAAACTTATTTAGACGTAGATACAATCTTAATAAATAATGTATGTGCAAAAGTATCTGATGAGCTTTCAAAAAACTTAAAAAATATTAATGATACAAAAATAGAACTACCTATAGGTGTACTTTCTGGCATAAGTGCATTTTCCGACTTTGGTCCTCCTTTTACAGTATGTTTAAGCTCCATAGGTGATGCTACCGTAGACTATGAAACAAACTTTCAATCCGTAGGTATAAACCAAATAAATTTTCAAGTCTACCTAAATATTAGTTGTAGCATTAGCATAATAAACCCTATGTATAAAAAGGACATAGACGTATCAAGAAAGTTAATGCTTGTAAATACTATATTTGATGGGGAAGTGCCTAAAACATACTTTAATACAAGTATTGACTAAATTTTTATAATATTATATAATTTACTTGTTATAAAAATGTATATTTTAAAATAGTCTGTATACATTTTAATACTTTATTTTATAGGAGATGTTAATATGAATTTTACATTGTTAAGCCATATTATAACTGGTGGCTCTGAAGTTGCTACACAGGCTGCTGAAGCAGGGCAAGCTACTGCACCTACTACACCACCTGGTGGATTAGGATTTTTTGCTACTTTACCTGGTATAATAATCTATATTGTATTTATTGTTTTAATATTTTATTTTATAGGTATTAGACCACAGAAAAAAAGAGAAAAGAAAATGATTGAGCTTCAATCTGAAATAAAAATAGGAGATTGGGTTTTATTAGATAGTGGTATATATGGTAAAGTTACTGATATAGCTGACCAAGTATTTATCATAGAGTTTGGTACAAATAAAGGTGTTTTAATCCCTGTTTTAAAACAAAGAGTTGTATCTAAAGGCGAACCTAACCTCACTAGTACTACAAAATAATTTATAGTTTTTTTGTAGGAATTACACAAAAACTATATAAAAAAAGCAAGATTTATTAGTTAGTAATAATAAATCTTACTTTTTTTATGTTTTTTCCTTGAAAATATAAAAAATATATTGTATTATTTAATAGTTATCAATAATATGTATTTATGATAACTAACCTTTATTTTACGAGACTTAATGTCAAGTTTACCCCCTAGTAACTAATGATTTTATTATTAAAAGCCAACACATATGTGTTGGCTTTTAATAATAAAATCATTATCCTAAAAAAGTCCTACTATATTTCCATTTTCATCTATGTCTAAATTTTCAGCTGCTGGCATTTTTGGTAACCCAGGCATAACCATAACATCACCTGCTAAAGCTACTATAAAGCCTGCACCTGCAGATACTCTAACCTCTTTTATAGTTATATCAAATCCACTAGGACGTCCCAAAAGACTAGGATTATCAGAGAAAGATGCTGGTGTTTTTGCAACACATATAGGCATTTTATCAAGACCTATTTTTTCTATTTGAGCTATTTCTGTTTTAGCTTTAGGTAAAATTTTAACACTATCTGCTCCATATATTTCTTTTGCTATAATGTTTAATTTTTCTTCAATAGATAATTTTTCATCATATAAAAATTTAAAATCTGCTGGCTCTTTTAAAGCTTCTAAAACTTGGTTTGCAAGCTCTATACCACCTTCTCCACCTTTTGCCCATACTTCCGATAAAGCAAAACGTACACCTATGCTTTCACATTTTTCTTTTACAAAATCTATTTCTTCTTGTGTATCAGTTGTAAAGGAATTTAATGCAACTACTATAGGAAGTCCATATTTTTTAATATTTTCTATATGTTTTTCAAGATTTGCAAAACCTTTTTTAACTGCATCTACATTTGGATTAGAAAAGTCTTGTTTTTCTACACCACCATTAAATTTTAAACTTCTTATAGTTGCAACTAAAACAACTGCATCTGGTTTTAGCCCTGCCATACGACATTTTATATCAAAGAATTTTTCTGCACCTAAATCTGCACCAAAGCCAGCCTCTGTAACAGCCACATCAGATAGTTTTAATGCAAGGTTTGTAGCTTGTACACTGTTACACCCGTGAGCAATATTAGCAAAAGGCCCACCGTGTATAATAGCTGGTGTATGCTCTAAAGTTTGTGCAAAATTTGGTTTTATAGCATCTTTTAATAAAACTGCCATTGCCCCATTAGCTTTTAAATCTTTAGCTGTAATAGGCTCTCCATCTGTATTATATGCAACTATTATCTTACCAAGACGCTCTTTTAAATCTTGTAAATCATTTGCTAAACATAATATAGCCATTATTTCAGATGCAACTGTTATCATAAAGCCATCTTCACGTGGCACACCGTTTATTTTACCGCCAAGACCTACAGTAATATTTCTAAGGGCTCTATCATTCATATCTAAAGTTCTTTTCCAAGTAATATTTCTTGTATCTATATTAAGGCTATTACCTTGATGGATATGATTATCTAACATAGCACTAAGTAAATTGTTAGCTGTTGTCATAGCGTGCAAGTCGCCTGTAAAATGTAAATTTATTTCGTCCATAGGAACAACTTGTGAATATCCACCACCTGCAGCTCCACCTTTTATACCCATACAAGGCCCAAGAGATGGTTCTCTAAGAGCAACAACAGATTTTACACCTATTTTATTAAAGGCTTGAGAAATACCTATTGTTGTTGTTGTTTTTCCTTCACCTGCTGGAGTTGGATTTATTGCCGTAACTAATACTAATTTACCATCTGGTTTAGATTTTAGCTTATCATAAAGGCTATTAGATGCTTTAGCTTTATATTTGCCATAAAGCTCTAAATCATCATAAGATATGTCAAACTTCTCTAAAACTTTTTCAATATTTTCCATTTTTGTTTCATTAGCTATCTGTATATCTGTTTTCATAAAAGTCCTCCTAAGGTTTAAATTTTACACTAATATTTTATCATATATAATAGTAAAATAATAGACTTTTTTAAATTTTATAAAAATTTACTTAAAAATGGAAAATATTTTAATTATAATTATTAATTTTTATATTTTAAAAAATTAAATTCTGCAAGTCTATCAATAATAGGTTACACTTTTCTACAAAATTTCTCTAAAAATTTTTAATGCTAAATTTAATTTACATAATTTGTTATAAATAAATTAATTTTAGTTTACAATATACTAATATGTATTGTGTATAAAAAATAGGCTCAAAAGAGCCTATTTATAATATAACTTATTTATCTAAAACATTTTTTACTTTATTACATACATTTTCTGGTGTAAATCCATATTTATCAAAAAGTTTAGCAAAAGGTGCAGATTCTCCAAAGCTTTCCATACATAACATTTCTCCATCTATACCGATATACTTATGCCAACCAAAAGAACAAGCAGCTTCTACCCCTACTCTTTTTGTAACATTTTTAGGTAAAACACTTTCTTTATATTCTTTATCTTGTTCTTCAAATATTTCAAAACTAGGCATACTTACAACCCTTACATTTATACCCTCTTTAGCTAACATTTCGCTTGCTTCTACTGATATACCAACTTCAGAGCCTGTGGCAATAACAATAGCATCTGGTGTTCCATCACAGTCTTTTACTACATATCCACCTTTAAGGGCTTTTTTTGCATCTCCTACTGGCTTAGTATTTTGTCTTGTAAATATTAACCCTGTTGGAGACTCTTTTCTTTTAATAGCAAGGTACCAAGCTGCTGCCGTTTCATTAGTATCACAAGGTCTAATAACTGTGTAGTTTGGTATACTTCTAAGGGCTGCTAAATGTTCTACTGGTTGATGAGTAGGTCCGTCTTCTCCAACACCTATACTATCGTGTGTAAATATGCTAACTACACCAAGATTCATAAGAGAAGACAATCTAAGGCTTGGTTTCATATAATCACTAAATACAAAAAATCCTGCTATATATGGTCTAAGTCCACCGTGAAGATAAATACCATTAGCAATAGCCGTCATTGCGTGCTCTCTAATACCAAAATGTATATTATCCCCTTCTGGTGTTTCTTTAGAATATTCGCCCCTATCTTTCATAACAGATTTGTTAGAAGGGGATAAATCTGCAGAACCACCAAAAAGATTTGGCATAACTTTTGCTAATTTATTTAAAACTAACTCTGACGATAATCTTGTAGCTGTTTCTTCTGTATATTTCCAGAAAGTTTCATCATTTTCTATTTCTTTTAAGAAATCATCTGCATACCATTTTTCATATTCTTCATAAAGCTCTTTATAATCTTTTTTATAGTTTTCTAAAAGGGTATTCCAGTCTTGCTCATATTTAGCTAAAGTAGCTTTAATAGTTTCCATAGTAGATTTTACTTCTTCATCTACATAAAAATCTTCGTCTTTAAGCCCAAAATTTTCTCTCATTGCCTTTATTTCTTCTTTACCTAAAGGCTCTCCGTGAGCAGCTGCTTTACCAGCTTTATTAGGTGCACCATATCCTATTACTGTTTTTATTTCTATTAAAGAAGGCTTGTCAGATTTTTTAGCATTTTCTATTGCCTTTGATATAGCCTCTATATCGTTACCGTCATTTACCACCTGTGTATCAAATCCACAAGCCTCAAATCTTTTACATACATTTTCTCTAAAAGCAATATCCGTATCACCCTCTATTGTAATATTATTGCTATCATATAATATAATTAATTTACTAAGCCCTAAAGTACCTGCTAAAGATATTGCTTCATAAGATATACCTTCCATAAGGCAACCATCTCCACAAAGAGCATATGTATAATGGTCTACTATATTATAACCTTCTTTGTTAAATTTGCTAGCAAGATGGTTTTCTGCCATAGCCATACCAACAGCATTTGCTATACCTTGTCCTAAAGGCCCTGTTGTTACTTCTACACCTACTGTATGTTTATATTCTGGGTGTCCTGGTGTTTTAGAATTTAATTGTCTAAATTGTTTTAAATCTTCTAAAAGTAAATCATAACCAAATATATGAAGTAAAGAGTATAAAAGGGCAGACCCGTGCCCTGCTGATAATATAAATCTATCTCTATTTCTCCAATTTGGGTTTTGAGGGTTATGTTTTAAATGTTTTGCCCATAAAGTATAAGCTGCTGGAGCAGAGCCAAGTACAATGCCTGGGTGTCCAGAATTTGCTTTTTGTATAGCATCTACCCCAAGGCTTCTAATAGTATTTATAACTTGTTTGTCCTTATTTATCATTTTATACGTCCTCCTAAAAATCAACTATATTATAAATTTTATTTTAGTTTATCACAAAAAGTATTGCTTGTCGATAGTTTAAACTTTATAAATACTTTTATTTTATATTTATAAAATTTTATTAATGTTATAGATTAAAAATAGATAATTTTGTTACCTAGTGTTTTTAACATATAAAATTAATGATTGTCTAAATATAATTTATTGTGTTATACTATACTTTATAGAAGCTTTACATTTGTGTTTATATATTTTTATAAAACTATTATAACACAATTACAAAGTTTCCTTTATTTTTAAGGGTAAAATGCATTATATCCCTATATTTTTCACGTTTAAAAATTAAAACACTTATTGAAATTTTTATTTTAATTATGTATAATAAAATTACAAATATATTATTTACGGAGGTACATAAAAATGGTTATATACAATGCTAAAGATTATAATGATATGAGTAGAAAGGCAGCTAATATTATATCAGCTCAAATTATAATAAAACCTAACTGTGTTTTAGGCCTTGCAACAGGCTCTACACCAGAAGGTACTTACAAACAACTTGTAGAATGGTATAAAAAAGGTGACTTAGACTTTGCACAAGTTAAAGCCGTAAACTTAGATGAATACAAGGGGCTATCTAAAGATAACGACCAAAGCTATGCTTACTTTATGAGAAAACACCTTTTTGACAATGTTAATATAGATATTAATAACACTTTTATACCAAATGGACTTGAAGCAGACTCTAAAAAAGAGTGTACTAGATATAATGAGGTTATTAAATCTTTAGGTGGTGTAGATTTACAACTTTTAGGTATTGGTGGAAATGGCCACATTGGTTTTAATGAGCCTGGCGAAGCTTTTGAAAAAGAAACGCATTGTGTTAAACTTACTGATGATACAATTAAAGCTAATTCGAGATTTTTCTCTAGCTTAGATTTAGTTCCTAAGTTTGCATATTCTATGGGTATTAAAAGCATTATGCAAGCAAAAAGTATATTACTAGTAGCTTCTGGTAAATCTAAAGCAGAGGCACTTTATAAAACTATATATGGAGAAATTGTTCCTAGTGTACCTGCATCTATTTTACAACTTCACAACAATGTAACTATTGTTGCAGATGATGATGCTCTATCTATTATAAAAGAAAAAGGGCTTTTATAATATTTTAATATATTAATAAAATTACCTATATAAAGGAGGTTTATATTATGATTATAAAAAACGGTTTAGTTTTTAATGAAGATTGTATTTTTGAAAAAAAAGATATTTATATAGAAAACGGAATTATAGTGTCTAGTATAGACGAGGTTACAGATAAAACAGAAATAGATGCTAATGGCAATTATGTTATACCAGGACTTATAGATACACATATCCACGGTGCAACAGGGCACGATTTTTGTGATAAAGATGTAAAAGGGCTTTTATCAATAGCTAAATACTTAAAAAGTCAAGGTATTACTGCTTTTTGTCCTACATCTATGACACTTAAAAAAGATGTATTAAAAGAAATATTTAACACTGCTACAACAGATTTACCAGAAGACTGTGCTAAAATAGTTGGTATTCATATGGAAGGACCATTTTTATCATCTGAAAAAAAAGGTGCTCAAGATGATAAATTTATTGTAAACCCAGAAGTTACTATGTTTAAAGAGCTAAACGAAGCTTGTAATAATATGATAAAAATTATTACTATGGCTCCAGAATGTGAAGGTGGCTTAGACTTTATAAAAGAAATGTCTAAAACTGTTAGTATATCTCTTGGCCATACTACTGCTGACTATGATATGGCAAAACAAGCTTTTGACCTTGGTGCTACAAGAGTTACTCATCTATTTAATGCTATGCCAGCCTTTAACCATAGAGACCCGTCTGTTGTTGGTGCTGCTCTTGATGCTGAAAATACTTTTGTAGAGCTTATATCTGATGGTATACACATTCACCCTAGTATGGTTAGAGCAACATTTAAAATGTTTGGTGATGATAAGGTTGTACTTGTAAGTGATGCTATGATGGCAACTGGTATGCAAAATGGTACTTATGAGCTTGGTGGACAAAAGGTAACTATGAAAGATAGAAAGGCCGTATTAGCTGATGGTACTATTGCTGGCTCTGCTACTAACCTTTTTGAGTGTATGAAAAAAGCTATATCCTTTGGAGTACCTTTAGAGTCTGCTATTAAATCTTGTACAAAAACTGCTGCTATAAGTATAAATGTATTTGATAAAGTTGGTAGCTTATCTGTAGGAAAATCTGCTGATATTGTTATTATGGATAAAGACCTAAATATTAAAAATATTATATAGAAAATTTTAGCCCACTTATAAATAGGTGGGCTTTACACATTATAAAGGCTATTTATATAGTATAAAAGCCTTTTAAAGTTTTATTTTTGATATATAGTTTTCTTGAAAATCTTTTAAATCTAGTATACTTTGTAAGTCACTAGATATTGATATAGGCGTAAAATTTCTTCTTCTATCAAAAAAACTTTGACAAGTTTCTATATATTTAGTTGGAAATTTTATAAGGGCATATAATATTGGTAAAATACTACCATTTATATAATTTATTTTAGAATATGTAGTTAAAATTTGTTCTAAACTTAAATAGTCATCTGAATGTTTTTTTATATATCTAATTATAAAGCTAGCTATATCATATATATAATGGTCTATTGTTATATTCTCAAGCTGTGTTAAATAACATCTATTTCCTATTAAAATATTTTCTTCTTTAAGCTTATTATGACATATCATTACATTATTTTTTGCTAGTATATTTAAATCTTCATATTTATATTTTTCTAAAATATCAATAGATTCTATTGCACTTTTATAAAAATAATCATATGTCCTAATAAAACTAAGTTCAAAATCCATTATTTTTTTTTGCTTAGAAACAGTTCTTTTCATCTTTTTTAAATTATCTAGCTTTTTTATAAAATCTTCTTTTATATCTATAGTGTTAATATCTTCTTTTATATTATCAGTGTTATATCCTTGTGATAATTTATGAAAATTTGCTATTAACTCTATAGCTTTTTTTGTATCATTACTTTTTGATAAATCACATTCTTGTAAATCTATATAATCTGTCATAATATATATCATATCTTCATTTAATACATATGGTAAATTGTCTTGTGACATATAATAACAGTCTAATTGATTAAATCCTTGTTTTATAAGGTGCTGTTTTATATTATGTACAAATAATATTTTATCGGTAGTATAATTTACTGGTCTTATTAGTTTTATACCTTTATCTGTGTTACATATGTACATATATTTGTTTTTATAAATATGTTTTGGCTTAAAATTAAACTTCTTAACAATAGTAGAAGTAACTTCGTCCACAACTACACCTCCTTTAATATACACCATATTTTATAATATTCATATATACTTAAAAATATGATATATATTAAAAAATATAGAAAATAAATACATAAATTAGTATATTTAATTTTAGTATATTTAAAAATATAAGTCATATCTTAATTGTGTTTAATCAATTTTTTGTATACTTTGTATTCAAAAACAGATATTCCTATATATTTTTATTCTTAAAAATTAATACAAACAACCGTATATAATTTTCCCTCTAAAAATATAAGTCATATCTTAATTGTGTTTAATCAATTTTTTGCATACTCTGTATTCAAAAACAGATATTCCTATATATTTTTATTCTTAAAAATTAATACAAACAACCGTATATAATTTTCCCTCTAAAAATATAAGTCATATCTTAATTGATATAAATAAAAAGGCTATCTTAAATAGATAGCCTTTAAAAATTATGCTAAAGAATTTAATTTAGCAATTATATCTTCTTTATCTGCCATACCAACAATTCTATCAACTTCTTTACCATCTTTAAAAAATACAAGTGTTGGCAATAATTTTATAGAATAATCTGCACAAAGTTCACCTAATTGGTCGCTGTCAACTTTAGCTATAACAGCTTTACCTTCCATTTCTGTAGCAATTTCATCTATAACTGGGCTTAACATTTTACAAGGTCCACACCAAGTTGCAAAAAAGTCTACCATAGCAGGAAGATTTGATTTTAATATATCATTTTCAAATTCTGATTTATCATTTAATATTTTAGACATAAAATAACCTCCTATAATTAGTGTTTACATTTATTTTTATTTTTATGATATAAATTATACTATAGTATTTAAATTTTTTCAATATATTTCTTAGTATTTTTCTATACTTACTTCTTCGGCTGTATGATTTTCTTTTAAAACTAAAGAACATATAAAATCAAACTTATCATTTTTATCACTAACATAAAACTTATGATTGCCACCTTTTATATTATACATATTATTATCTTTTAAATATTTTTTCATTTTTATAGCTGTTTCAAATGCTGGGTCCACTATATTAACATTATCTCCCATAACCTTTTTAATACTGTTTTTAAGCAATGGGTAATGTGTACATCCTAAAATTAAAGAATCTATTTTATATCTTATTAAGTCTTGTAAATATATTTTTGCAACATCTATAGTTATTTTACTATCTATAACCCCTTCTTCTGCAAGGGGAACAAACAAAGGGCAAGGCTTAGAATATACTTCTACACCTTCTAAAACCTCTTTTAATTTTCTTTCATATTGCCCACTTCTTATAGTTGCCTCTGTACCTATAACACCTATTTTTTTATTTTTAGTTACTTTCAAAGCAGAGGTAACCCCTGGTTTTAAAACCTCTATTATAGGAATATCTGAAAACTCTTTTTTTAAATCTTCATAACAGTTTGAACTAACTGTATTACAAGCTATAATAATAGCCTTAACATTTTTTTCTTTTAAAAACTTTATTATTTGACAAGAAAATTTATACACTAACTCTCTAGACTTAGAACCATAAGGAACTCTTGCTGTATCTCCAAAATAAATAATATTTTCTTTTGGTAGAACATTTATAACTTCTTTAACTACTGTAAGACCGCCAACACCAGAATCAAATATTCCTATTGGCCTTTCATCTATGCTAATCATAAAATTTACTCCACATTTTTATTATTAAAATCTTCAAAAGCTAAATCTATAAGATTATCTAATAATTCTGGTAATAGTAGTCCTTTATCTCTCCATAACATATGATACATACTTATAGATGTAAATCCTGGAAATGTATTTATTTCATTAAATATAACTTTATTTGTTTTATTTTGGATAAAAAAGTCTACCCTAGATAATCCTCTGCCGTCTAATGCTTTAAATATATTTATAGCTTTTTCTCTAATTTCTTCTGCTATCTCCAATGGTATATTAGCCGGTATTACTGTTTTTGACTCTTGATTATTATATTTAGCATCAAAATCATAAAAATCTGCTGCTGATAAAACTTCTCCAACATTTGTAGCTTTAACGTCATAGTTGCCTAAAACGGCACATTCTACTTCTCTTCCGTCTATATTTTCTTCTATAACAGCTTTAACATCGTGTAAAAATGCGTTATTTATAGCTTCTTTTAATTCTTCTATATTGTTAGCCTTTGATACACCTTTTGAAGAACCTGCATTTGCTGGTTTAACAAAACAAGGATACCCTAAATAATTTTCTATTTCTTTACATATAACATCTATATTATCCATATTATGTTTATATACCACTTTATATTTAGCTTGCTCTATATTTATACTATCTGCAATAATTTTTGTATATAATTTATCCATAGAAACAGCAGAAGATAAAACATTGCAACCTACATAAGGTATTCTAGCAAGCTCCAAAAGACCTTGTATAGTACCATCTTCTCCCCATTTTCCGTGAAGCACTGGTATAACAACATCTATAGGCATAACCCTTATTTTATCTCCTATAATTCTTATTATTCCTTTATGTGATGTATCTGGACTTATAATAGCATTTGTAGAATAAGCTTCCCAATCTGTACTACATATATTTTCTATAGGTCCATCATATATTTTCCATTCACCTTTTTTAGATATATAAATAGGTAAAACTGAATATTTTTCTTTAGATAAATTAGATATTATTGTAGATGCAGATATTCTTGATATTTCGTGTTCTGATGATTGTCCACCAAATAACACTGCAACAACCTTTTTAGTCATACTTATCCCTCTTTTCTGTATTTTACTAAATACTTTATTATATGCCAAAATAACAATATTGGTTTTTGTCCTAATTTAATTATATATATTAATTGTTATATGTATATTTAAGTATAAATGAACTATAAATAATCTTAGTATTATTATAAATTAATATTAATAAAAATGCAAAAGAAAAATCAGATATATTTCTATATCTGATTAAAACTATGAGTCACCCGGGGTTCGAACCCGGGACACCTGGATTAAAAGTCCAGTGCTCTACCAACTGAGCTAGTGACCCAAATTAATATTTAAGGGTGGATAACGGGATTCGAACCCGTGACCTCCAGAGCCACAATCTGGCGCGCTAACCAACTGCGCCATACCCACCATATGTTAGCAAATGAACCAGGAGGGATTCGAACCCCCGACCCACGGCTTAGAAGGCCGTTGCTCTATCCAACTGAGCTACTGATCCATAATTTTATATTTTTATAAAACACAAAAATATAAAAGTTAAATCGGGGTGACAGGATTCGAACCTGCGACCTCCTGATCCCAAATCAGGCGCGCTAGCCAAGCTACGCTACACCCCGTTAAATCTGGCAACCACTTACTTTCCCAGGCAGTCCCCCGCCAAGTATCATCAGCCGTTTAGGTCTTAACCATCGTGTTCGGTATGGGAACGGGTGTTTCCCCTAAACGCATCATCACCAGAAAATTTTATTTATTATAAATAACTGACCCGTAGGGGAATCGAACCCCTGTTTTAGCCGTGAAAGGGCCACGTC
>NZ_CAUWHO010000034.1:0-22779 GCF_963558545.1 uncultured Tyzzerella sp.
TAAGGAGGGTGAAACTCTAGTTGTAAGAGCAATAAAAAGACAAGATAAGGATAGAAATAAAATTGTATCATATCCAATATTCAATAAAGATGAATATGCAATGAAGTATAGATATGAATATCTGTATGGAAAATTTGATAATAGAGATATAGATTTTATCAAAATGCAATCTGAAATAAAGTCAGAGCATAGACATTTAGATTTGGATAGTATAAATTTCTCAACTATATATCGAGATATATTAGAAAAAGAAAATGAAGCAATTTCTAATAAACAACAAAACAATCAGTCTAAAGGTTATTTAAATGTTGATGCATTGAATAAAGTTACAGAAAATGGTAATAGTTATGGTGAAAATGATACGCTAACAAATATAATAGTAAATAATATAATAAAAAGGTTATCAGAGATTCTTTCTTTTGAAGAATTAGAAATAGTTAAAGAAGAAATAAAATATGCTAAAACAAAAGATGAATTAATTAACTCTATAAGTAATAACGATATAAGACGTTTTGTAGAAGATATAATTAATAATAATTAGATATTTTAAAATGAAAAGGTGGGTGAGTTTTAATAGGTGTCAGATAGTAAGATTATAGATATATTAACATCACATCAAGATATATTTAGTATAAGTGATATATTTTCAACGGCTATAAGATTTTTATTATGGGGATTAGTAAAAATTTTAGCAGTAATATCTAACGGTATAGAGAATATAATTGATAAAATATATACATTGAATGGTTTTTTTGCTAGTAAGGCTATAGTAGATTTATTTAATAAATTATTACCTATTATATGGATTTTACTTGCTATATCAATAGGTATAATTGGCTTTAGAATAATGTACGATAGAGATTTCAAAAAAGATAGACTAATACAAAATACTCTAGTGGCAATAGTTACCATTGTAATGTTACCAACTCTGATGATTAAATTAAGTGATGCCACTAAATATGGTGTTAAAGCATTAGATGAAGTTGGTGGAAGTAAAGTGAATTATTCTGCTAATAAAGTGATAAAAGATAATCTATATGACCTATATTACTTAGATAATTTTAATTTCACTAATAAAAATGCAAAAAATAATATAAATGAGAATTATATAGATATTATAAATATAAATGAAACAATAGATAAAAGTAAGACAAAGAATAAAGATTTATTCAGTAATACAATAGATACATCTTTAGATGGAGAATTAACTCTAAGAAAGTTAGATAATGGATTATTTGGCTTGATAAAAGAAGAGTATTATAGATTTAGTATAGACTATCTTCCTATTATAGTAACTTTAATATGTACTATAGTAGTTCTTTTATCTACATCATTTAAGGCCTCTAGGATAATATATGAACTGGCATTTGTAGGTATATTTGCTAGGTTATTATCATTTTCAGATATAGGTAATGGTCAAAAAGTTAAAGAAGTCGTAAAGCACATTATTAACACTTTTATAGTGTTATTTTTTATTGCATTAATATTAAAAGTATATTTATTATTTAGTACATGGTTAAACGATAATACTAACTTAAATATGATAACTAAGATGGTTATGTTAATTGGTGCTTCAATAGGTGTTGTAGATGGTCCGAATATAGTTGAGAGAATTTTAGGGATAGATTCAGGTATAAAATCTGGTTGGAGTGTAGTTATGGGTGGAGTTGCTACATCTAAAGCTATAAGTTCAACTGCAACTACATTAGGTGCAATATCAAAGCAAGTTGGTGCTAAAGTAAATAATATTAGTTCTATGTTTGGATCAAATAACTTTAAAAATAATTCTAAATCTAGCAGTTCTTTAGAGCAGGAAATGAGTTCAAAGTCTAATAATGATAATATTAGCAATATGAGTAATAATACTGAAAATAGTAATCTACATTCACAGATGAAAAATAGCGACATTGCTAATGAGAAGTTATCAAGAAAAGGTTCTTCAAATGATGTATTAGTAAATTCATCTAATAATCTAAATAGTAATATTAGTGAGAATACATCTAATGCAAATAATTTAGATAGTCAAAGTAAGGATGATAATAGTAATAGACCAAATAATTCTAATAATGAAAATGATAGTATATCAAGTGGTTTAAGTATTAATGAAAATGATAGTATATCAAGTGATTTAAGTATTAATGAAAATGATAGTATATCAAGTGATTTAAGTATTAATGAAAATGATAGTATATCAAGTGATTTAAGCATTAATGAAAATGATAGTATATTAAGTGATTTAAGTATTAACAACCATGATAAGTTAAATAGTTCTAATAATTCATTAATGGATATTAATAAGAATGATATACTATATAGTAATTCAGATTTTAAACCTAGTATAAAAGATAAAAATAATAATCCAATAGATATAAATAATAAAAATAACAATAACAATAGAAATAAAGCAAATATATTAGGAAATAGACACCACGATATATTAAGTCCGAGTATATATGGTTTAGGGTCAGAAAAAATAAATACAGATAACTTAAATAAATCAAATATAAAGCCTTCTAATGATGTTAATAATACTAAAATAGGTAATATAAATTCAAAACAAAATATTAATACAAATAATATAAATTCAAGTTCTGATATTAAGAATATAAATACTTGCCAAACAAATAAAAATATTTCTAAAAATAGTAAAATCAATAATAGTAAAACTAATATATTAAGAGAAAGTAATATAAATCCTTTAAATAAAGATAAAGGAGCAGTTAAAAAATAGGAGATATGATAATTCATATCTCCTATTTTTATATAGAGTGATTTTTTTAAAATAAAAGTGAGGTGGTATTAAATTGATTTTCCATATTCCAAAAGAAATAGCATCAGAAAATAAATTATGGAAAAGTATATATATTAAAGATTTTGCTATTATAGTAGGATTTCTAGTTTTTGCTTGGATTTCTAGCACAATAAGTGGAATATATGCTCCATTTAAAATAGCTTTTTTCATATTTATGTTTTCTATAGCAATTCTATTAGTTCAAAAAAATCAAAGAAATAATCCAAATAAAAGACTTTATGAAGCAATTTACATTCTTTTTAAAAAGAATAATAGAACATATCATTCAATAGATTATAATATTGTAGGTAATAATTATGAAAATCTTTAGAAGAATTATTAAAATTTTTAAAAGAAAAGAAGAACTCTCTGAATTAAAAGAGTTTAAAAAAGAAAAGAAAAAAGTACATAAAAGTATATTAGATATATTACCAATAAAACATATTTGTGATGATGATTTTTTTGAAACTTCATATGGCTATATGAATATATATCAGATTGAAACAAAAGATGTATATTCATTGAATGATGAAGAAATATATAAGCATATAAGTGATTTCTCAAATCTATTAAGACAATACAAAGATGATTTTAAAATAGTTTGTATGCAATTTCCTGTTAATACAACAGAACAACAAAATAATTTATTTGATAAACTCGAAAGAACTAATAATGAAAGATATAAATATTTCTTAGAAAAACGTATAAGAGAGTTAAGATTTTTAGAAGAATATAGATTTAATAAAGAGTTTTATATATTTATTTATGCTAAGGATAATAAAAGTAAATATGATAAAGAAGATTTATTATTTAGATTATCAAATAAAAGTATTAATATAAATAAAATAGACTTTGACAAAAAATTAAAAATATTATTTAAGCTGAATAATCAAAACTCTAAGATATAAAAGTAAATATATTTATATTGAATTATATTCATATTTTAGTTTATAATAAGACTATAAAAGGAACTTCAATCTATACCAGTTAGAGTGTGGTTTCTATATTAGAATAATATATTAGTTAAACTTAACTTTAAAATTAAATTCAACTTGAAATCCACTCTTATTGGGCGTAAGAGTGGATTTTATTTTATCATAAATAAAATTAACAATTAATCCAACTAAGATTGGAATAACTATCATAGTTATGATAAACTTTTTCTTTTGTTTCATATAGCTTACCTCCTTTCTACTTAGTAGAAACAAAGTAGTATATGAAACCACCACTCTATAAATTGAAGTTCCTATTGAGTATTATATAGTCAGATGAAATTTTTTGCAAATAAATATAAAAAGAGGTGATTTAATTGAAATCAAAAGATTTTGAATATGAAGAGTATAATCCATATCTTTTAACTAAAATTCAGCCTAGTGGTGGAATTAAATTTGATGAAAGAGTTATACAAAAAGGTGATGGATACGAAACGGTTTTACATCTATACGATTATAAACAACAAGTAAATGAATTTTGGTTAGCACAACTAACTAATATAACTAATTCTATTGTAAGCATAGATATATCTACAGAGAATAAGAAAACTGCTCTTAAAAAGATTAATAAATCTATGGTAGAACAAAAAAGCAGAGTTAGAGAAGAAACAAACGAAGTAAATATAATTGAAGCACAAAGTACATATGGAAAACTTCATTCATTGGTTGAGGAAATAACTAACTCGGGTGAAGTCGTAAAGTTAATACATATAAGATATTATTTATCTGCCAAGACTAGGCATGATTTAGATATAAAAGTAAAAGAGTTAAGAGAAGAATTAGAAGGCTTGGGATTTGGTGCTACAATATGCTTAAATGAACAAGAGTATGAGTGGCAATCTTTATTTATGGGTTATTCAAACCAACTTGAATTAGTTAATAAAAGGCATGGAAAGGCTCTTCCTTCTATATCTCTTTCGGGTGGCTATCCTTTTCATTTCACAAGTTTAAGCGATCCAACAGGAGTATATTTAGGTACTACAAGAACGGGTGGTAATGTTTTATTTGATATATTTACTAAAAATGAGGTTAGAAAGTCATATAATGCTCTTGTTTTAGGTATGATGGGTAGTGGTAAATCTACATTATTAAAAAAATTAGTTCTTGATAATGCGATAGTTGGAAATACAATAAGAGTTCTTGATGTTGTTGGTGAATTTAAAGATTTAATCCATGAATTAGGTGGTAAAAGTATATCTTTAGATGGTACAAGTGGTATTATAAATCCTCTACAAGTATTTGCTACTGTTATTGATGAAAATACAAACGAGGTTAATAATGAAGGTTCTTACACTACTCATTTATCTAAATTAACAACAATGTATAAATTCATCAATTCTAATTGCTCTAGTGATGAAGAAATAGAATTTAATAAGATTTTAAATGATTTTTATATTTATTTTAAGATAGATAAAGAAAAGGCTACAGAATATAAAGCAGAAGAATATCCAACTATGAGTGATTTCTTAAAATATATAAACTCAATATTATATTTAGATATAGAAAATGGTATATTCAATCCTAAATTATCTGATAGTCGTAAAAATAGACTAGATAGCATTCAGTTAAACATAGAAAATTTAGTAACTACATACCCAAAATTATTTGATGGACACTCAACAATAGATGATTTTTCTAATGAGAAAGTATTATCATTTAATCTTAGATATTTAACTCAATTAGAAAAACGTATATTCAATGCACAAATATATAATATATTAACTATGCTTTGGAATAATGCTCTTGTTCAAGGAATTAAAGAGAAGAAAGCATTTGATAGTAAAGAAAAACTATATAATCATTGTGCTAAATATTTAATCCTTATAGATGAAGCACATAAAATAATAAATACTGATAATCCAACAGCAGTTGATTACTTAATTTCATTCCAAAAAGAAGCAAGAAAGTATTTTGGTAGTTTAATCTTTGCAACTCAAAGCATATTAGATATAGCACCTTCAAATATAGATAGTGAAATGTTACTTAAATTAAAAAATATGTTTGGATTAACTCAATATAAGTTTGTAATGCAACAAGATAGTGCAGTAAAAAATATATTAAAAGATGTATTTGATAATCAACTTTCAGAAAGTGAATTATCAACTGTTCCAAGTTTAAAAATGGGTGATTGTATTCTTTGCATAAATGGATTTGGAAACATATCATTTAACATTGATGTGTCAGAAGAAGAACTTGAACTATTTAAAGGTGGAGCATAGGAGGTTAAATATGAATAATAATAGAAAAAGAACATTATTACTATTTTCAATATTAGTAGTTATGTTCTTTTTATTTTCAATTTTTTTCTTAAATAATAAAAAAGATACAAGTAATGAGTATAATGATTTACACATAAAAAGGGATGATGTAATCAATAAAATTGAACATAATTTAAAAGATGAAGATAAAGTAAAAGAAGATACTTATAAAAAAGTTGAAAAGTTTGTAAAAGCATATCATCTTATATCTAAAGATAATAATATAGAACGTTTAAATCCTATAAAAAATATTATTGTAGAGCCTTTATATTTAGATTTACAAGAAAATATTAAAGTTGAAGAAGAAATGCCTAAAAATGGATATGTATATAGAACTATAGAAGATATGACTATAGTTGATTTTAAAGTTATAGATGATACTTCTGTTATGTGGACTGCTAATGCTTGGTCTAATTGGACTGATGAAAACGGAACATTAACTGATTACAATATAATGACTAAATATAAAATATTATTAATTAATGATAATGGAACTTGGAAAATAGGTCAATTATCACTAGAGAATATTTAATATGCAAGAAGTAAAACAACTATATAATGGATATAAAAGAGTTAAGGATGTAAAAAGATTTATTAAATATATATTATCTATAAATCTTTCTACGTTTCTTACTCTTTTTTTAGTATCAACTATTGCAATAACTATTACCGGAGCAAAACATAAAAGTAGTTTTGATATTCCTTTAAATGCAACTTTAAACGGTGTTCCTAGTGAGTATATTCCATACTACAATGAAGCATCTGAAATATACGGTATTCCTAGCTGGGTTTTAGCAGCGATTTCAAAACAAGAAAGTAATTTTAATCCATCAACTTCATATGGTGGAGCATATGGTATTATGCAAGTACAAAAATATGATTCGGGTTCTGGAAAAGACTTATGGGCATATCTTATCAATTTAGGATTAGGCAATATTTATAAAAATTGTGGTTATAGTTTTTCAAGTAGTGAAGAAATGTGGAATATATACCTAAAAGATGTAAGGGCTCAAATAATTGGTGGTTCATATGAAATAAGATATTATGCAAATTATGTACTAAAACAACAAAAGAAAGTATCCAAACTAGACTACAATAGTACAGAAAATATGAAATTAATAAATTGGTCTGCTAGTGAAACTGATTCTGATTTTAGAGAAACACTAAGACGAATATTCGCTTGTTACAATGGTGGTCCGAGATATGGTATGAATGTAGATTTAGATAATGCAAAGTTTGATTATCCCAATAAAGTGTTTAAATATGCTATAGAGTTTAGAAATACAGGATTAGATATGCCTTTAGGTGGTGGAGTTGTAGGAAATAATGAAATAATAGAAAAGGCTATAAAAGTAGGAAGTGAATTAGTAGGTAAATCACCCTATGTATGGGGTGGTGGTCGTAATCCTTCTGATATAGCAAATAGAAGATTCGATTGTAGTTCGTTTGTTCATTGGTGCTTTGCTAGTGCTGGATTAAATTTAGGAGATTATAGAGTTGTTGTAACTGATAGTTTAGCAAAGGTTGGAAGAAAAGTTAATTCTAGTGAAATGGTAAGAGGGGATATTATTTTCTTCAATACATATAAATATAATGGTCATGTAGGTATATATTTAGGTAATAATAAATTCCTACATTGTGGAACATCAAGGGGCGTTTGGATAGATGATTTAAATAGTCCGTATTGGAAAAAAGTATTCAATGGAAATATTAGAAGAGTTGTTGAAAATAATTAATTATAAAAATACAGTCTAAATAACTAGACTGTATTTTTTAGTTTGAAAAGAGAGGATATATAACAATGAAAAAAGTAATCATAGCAGAAAAACCTTCTTTGGCAATGACTATAGTACAAGCTATAGGAGGAAATTTTAAAAAGCATGATGGATATTTTGAAAATGAAAATTATATAGTAACATTTGGATTTGGTCATCTATTTCAGCTATATTCTTTAGATGACTATTTTAATAGAGAAAAAAGCATTTGGAACTTAGATGAACTTCCATTTATACCTAAAGAGTTTTTATTTAAATTAATTGATGATATAGGAGCAAAAAAGCAATTTGAAATAATAAAGAAATTAGTTAATAGATTAGATGTAGATAATATAATCAACTGTGGGGATGCAGACAGAGAAGGCGAAGTCATAGGTCGGCTTATAATAAATAATGCCTTAGAAGGGCAAATAAAGCCTATAAAAAGATTATGGTTGCCTGAACAAACACATGAAACTATAAGATATGCTTTAAACAACTTAGAAGATTCTAGCAAGTATAATTCATTGTATGATGAAGGATTTGTTAGAACTTGTGTAGATTGGATTTATGGAATAAATTTAACTAGACTATTAACTTGTAAAACATATAAAACCCTTCCTGTTGGAAGAGTTTTAATTCCTATAGTTGAAATAATTCATAGTAGAGATATGGAAATAAATAATTTCGTTCCTAAAAAATATTATCAAGGTGAGGTTAGTTTTGAAAAAGATAATAATACAATTAAATTTAGTATAGATGATTTAAAGTTTGATACTAAGGAAGAGTGTATTAGAGCAACTGATACATTAAATAATGAAAAAATAATAGTAAAAGATATTCAGATTAAAGAAGTTAAAAAGCAACCTAAGAAATTATTTTCTCTTGATAAACTTCAAAATAAATTATCTAAGGAACTTAAATTAAGTGCAAATGATAGTTTAAAAATAATTCAAAGTTTATATGAAAAAGGTTATGTAACCTATCCAAGAACAAATACAGAGTATCTTGCAGATGCAGAAAAAAATAAAATACAAAAAATTATTAATACAATAGATACTGATAATATTTTAGAAATGAAAAATAAGAAATCTATATTTGATACATCAAAAGTTGAAAGCCATAGTGCTATAACTCCAACAACTAAAATCCCTAAAGATTTAACAGGAAAAGAACTTTATATATATAACATAATTAAAAATAGATTTATTTCTAACTTCTTAATAGAAGATACAATAATCGAAGAAACTATTATAACATTTAAAATAGGTGAGTATGAGTTTAAATTAAAAGGAGCAACTATAAAATCATTAGGATATTTAAAATTTGAAAATGATTTAAATGAAAAAACTATTCCTAAATTTGAGATAGGAGAGCAACTAGAATCTAATATATTAGCATCAGAAAAAGTAACACAAGCACCTAAGCATATTACATTAGAAGAACTTAATAACTACCTTAAAAATCCATTTAAAAGGTATGATATGACAGAAGATGAAGAATATAATTTAATGCTAAGTGGATGTGAAATAGGAACAGTTGCCACAAGAGCTAGTATAATAGAAAAAGCTATAAAACTTGGATATATAAAAGAAAATAAAGGAACTTTTTATATAGATAATTTAGGAATTAATCTAATAAATACTTTAAATAAGTTAGATATAAATTTATATAAAGAAAAGACTGTTGAACTTCAAAAAATATTAAAACAAGTATATAAAAATGAAATCTCTAAGGAAGAAGCCTTAGAGTTTTTTAGTATGGATTTATCAAGAATGATAAATAATGCAAAACAAATTGAAGTTGAAAAAATAGAAACTCCAAAAATAGAAAAAGAAGTTATAGGAAAGTGTCCTAAATGTGGAAAGAATATATATGAAAGTGAAAAATCATTCTACTGTGAAGGATTTAAAGAAAAACCAAAATGTAATTTTGCATTATGGAAAAATAATAAATTCTTTGAGGATAAAGGCAAAAAAATAACAAAAACAATAGCAAAATCTTTATTATCAAAAGAAAAAGCTAATGTAAAAGGATTTAAAAAGAAAGATGGAGCAGGTACATATGATGCAACTGTTGTTATGAGTTTAAATGGTGATTATGTCAATTTTAAATTAGAATTTAATAATAAAAAATAACAATTATATTATAAGAAAGTAGATGTGGTATATGCTATTAATGAGTACATTTTATACTTTTAACTATGATATATTTCAAACTATATTTAACTTAGAAAAAACAATTATTTTCACGAAAAATGGTTTTAGATGGGGTTGGATTCAAAGAATAGATAATAATTATTTGTATGGATATATAGAAAGATATGAGATAAAAAAAGTAAGTAAAAAAGAATTATTAGAAGAATTAAAGATAGGAATAAGTAGATATATCACTTTATTTAAAAAAGATACTATATCAAATAAATATATAGAAGAAATTCTTAAAATACCTAATAGAGCTGATATATTAAATAAGTATAAAAAAATAAAATATCTAAAATCAAATGAGCTAAAAAAATTAAAACAAATTTTAGAAAATAATGGATATGAAGTCTTAGCAGTCAAGTCTAAAACTAAAGAAAATATTCTTTTTAGAACATCTGAAAGTGATTGGCAAATTGTTAGTTTTAATAAAAATTTAGAAAAACTCGTAATAGGATTTCTTAATATAGAAATGGATATATTATTTTATAAAGTTTTCAATAAGAGTGATATTATAGAAAATAATATTAATACAAAATAAATACATATGAATTAATATATTTAATACAAAAGTATTTATTGTATTTTTATAAAAAATTAAACTAGGAGGAAATATTTGAAATGACTTCATTAAGTGATATTTGCATAAATTGTAGTTATTTTTCTTATGATGATGTATATATAAATAATAAAGGAATATGTAATTATAATAATTTCAAAACTAAAGTTGATACTGAATGTTATTGTAATAATTTTAAAGAAAAATGATTTTGTAAATTTATATGATGAAACATATCAAAATTAAAAATAAAACGCTTTAAAATCGAAAATAAGAGGTCAAAAAAGAACTACTTTTTGTAGTTCTTTTTTTATACAAATAAAAATAAATTTTGAAAGGAAAATAGTATGAATATTGTACTTTTAACTGGTAGATTATCTAAAGAACCAAAACTAAAATATATCGCAGGAAGTGGTATTCCTATAGCTGAATTTGATATTGCAATTACTAATATTTATTCAAAAGATAAAGAAAATAATAAAGAATTTATAACTATATATTGCTTCAAAAATTTAGCTGAAACTGTTGTAAATAATTTAGAAAAAGGTCGTTTAATTAATGTTATTGGTAGACTAAAATCTGATATTTGGAAAGATGATAACAATAAAACTAAAAAGGTTCAAAAAGTTATTGCAGATAGAATTGAGTTTTTAGATTACCCTAAAAACTATACTGAAGATGGTTTAGGTTTTATACCTTGTGATATGAGTTTAGTTGAAGGGGAAATACCTTTTTAGATTGTTTTAAGGAGTGATTTTTTATAATGCAAAAATTAAAAAGATTAATAGAAAATTTATTAGATAAATTAAAAAATAATACTTCATTTTTTTATTATTCTATAGCATTTATTTCGATTATTGGATTTCTATTTTTTACTAATTCAAACAAATTATTTAATAAAAATATTGAAATTAGAAGTACAAATTTAAATGAAATTCAAAAATCAAATAATCTTAGTGCTAAGATATTAAGTCGAAAATATAACAATTTCTCTAAAGAAGTTGAGTTCATAATTTATGTAAATGACCAAACAAATTTTGATGGAAAAGAGTTGGATTTTCAACTTAGAGAACAAAATAATCCAAAAGAATTAATTCAAACTAGATACAAAAAAATTGATAAGGATTATTACGTTATCTTTGCAAAAGTACCTAAAAAATGGAAGGTACTTTCTTTGTCTTTAGGATATAAAGAGAATAATAATTTATCTTATGAAAATGATTTAGATACAACTTTAAATACAAATGATCCTTTGATTTCTATAATAAGAATTTATTCTGATATTAATGATATAAAGATAAATTCTTTAATGAATGAGAAGTCTAGTGATAAATATTTTGATGAAATAATGAGCTTAGAAATTAAAAATCTTAACACAAAAATTGATGAAATAAATAAAAAAATAGATTCAGAAAATGAAAAAATAAATGATGCAAAAATCAAAATTTCTGAACTAGAAGGCGATAAAAAATATCAAACTGAAAGTGAACAAAACTTAACAGATAGTAACATAAATAAGCTAGAAAATATTATAAGTAACTCTAAAAAATCCATTGAAGATAATTCAAAATTAGTAAAAGAATTAAAAGAAAAAATTAAAATATTCTCTGAAAAATCTAAATAAAATCATTAAATTTTAAAAATATATTTATGTATTTTTTATGTATTTTTTATGTATTTTTTATGTATCTGATATGTATTTTTTATGTATCTGATATGTATTTTTTATGTATTTTTTGTATTTTTTATGATAGCACTATTTTTTACACAAGAATGAGAGTATTGCTAGGCTTTGCCTAGCTCCACACCCTCGGTGGGGACAAAAACTCCTTATGCTCTTTTTTTTATTGAGGCACGAAAATAAAAAAACTTCAATTTTAAATTATTTTTATTGAAGGATTGAAATAAAAATGCTCGGAGCTTTCTACATAAGAAGGCGACAAACTATTCTAAAATATAGAAAGGTAATTAATAATTATGGAAATAAAAATTAGAAATATAGATTCAAATATAACAACAATCTTAAATAATAAATCAAAAGAAAAAGGATTAAGTAGAGAAGAATTTTTAAGAGAAGAATTAGAAAAAATTGCTTTTAAAAATGAAATAGATGACAAAGAAAAAGAGTATAAAGATTTATGTAATTCATTAGTTGAAGCAATAACTTTAAATACAAAAATGCTTGGAGCATTTATAGATGAATATATAATTGATGGTGAGGATGCCTACAATTTAGTTGTAGATTATCCTCATAAAAAATCAATTTTAGAAAATAAATTATCTTATGTTAATCATAAAGATATAAATAAATTTGATACAAAAGATTTGCTTATTAGAGATGTTCCAACTTATGTTTTAAATAAAGTTGATGAAATATCAAATGCTAGAAATTTATCAAGAAATGAATTTTTAAATATATATTTAAGACAACTTACTTATTCAAATTCATTAAACTTAGTTGATGAAAAGTATAAATATATGTTAGAAAAATCACTTGGTATTTTAGATTTTAACTCTAGGATATTTAAAATATTCTATGATGAAAATATCATAGATATACCAAACCTTATATATGAAGGAGATGAATAAAATGCAAAATTTTAAACCTATAAATATTACATTTTCTGATGAAGATTTAAAGTATATAGATAAAATAAAAAAAGAAAAAGGACTTCGTAGTAGAAGTGAATCTTTAAGATTAATAATAGATGAACACAAAAATGCACATGATGTAACTGTTAAAAATCTATATGAATTTATGGCTGAAAAGATAGCAGATATACTTAAACCTCAATTAAATAGTTTAAAGCATAGTTCAAATAAAACTAATGAAGAAGTTCAAGTTATAACAGAATTAATGAATGGTCTTTATGTACATAACCAACTTCCTAGTTTAATACCTGATAGCAAATCTAAACCTCATGGAGCATTGACTAATTCTAAAGCAAATGTAAAAGAAAGAATATTAAAACAAGCATATATAAAAAATAATAGGGTAGATTAATGGCTACTCCAGGTATTATTGTTTCCTCTAAATTTATTGAGTGTTCAGCCAAAGAGTTCAACTCATATATAGATTATATTGATAGAAAAGAAGCAATAAGAAATAATGCTTATAATAGATATTCTTTATACAATGACTATATGGGAAATCCAACTAAAACTACAGGACTATTTAACAATGACGTTGACTTTATGAATGAAAAAGATAAAGAAAATTCAAAAGAGCTATTTGCTAAAGCACAAGAAAATAAAAGTATAATGTGGCAAGATGTATATAGTTTTGATAATAAGTGGTTGATAAAACAAGGACTATACAACCCTATAACTAAAGTGTTAGATGAGGAAAAAATTAAGAGAGCAGTAAGAAAATCAACTAACTATATTTTAGAAAAAGATGGATTAAAAGATAGTTGCATATGGAATGGTGCTATACATTATAATACAGATAACATTCATATTCATGTTGCTATCTGTGAACCAAATCCTACAACTAAAAGAGGAAAAAGAACTCAAAAAACTTTAGATAATATGAAAAGTATATTTGCAAATGAATTGCTTAATGATAAAGAATTATATAAAGAAATAAATAAAAATATAAGAGAAGATATAATTAAACCTAAAAAAGATTTTTCATCATTCAATGATAAAAAAATGAAAAAATTATTATTAAAAGCAGTTAAGAATTTGCCTAAAGATAAAAGACATTGGCATTATGAATATAGTACTATGAGTAAATCAAATATGTATATTGATGAAATGACTAAGCATTATATTAACACTTATAGGAAGGATGAATTTGATACATTTATAAAGAATTTAGAAAAGCAAGAAGAAATATTTAGAGAAATTTATGGCGTTGGCTCTAGGAAAAAATATAAAGACTATAAACAAAATAAAATAGATGAATTATACAAAAGAATGGGGAACACAATCTTAAAAGAAATAAAAGATTATGTTAGAGAAGAAGAACTAAAAAAGTATGAAAGTGATAAAAGTAAAGGATTTAATTTTAAAATAAACTTTTCAAAGTCAGATTTAAACAAAATAAAAAAAGCAATATCTAATGACTTAGACAGTTATAAAAACATGAATTATTATGAACAACTTCAAAGAAGTATAGATAATGGTATTGAATTATAAAAGTTTAAGGTATAAAAAATAGAATTAAAAAGGAGTTAAAGAATGAATAAAGATATAAATATTGAAAATGAAAAAGCCGTTAGTGAGTTCTTTGTATCAGAGAAAAGTCAAGGTACTATAATTGAACTAAATGTTGAAGATGATTATATAATAATTGAAGATTTTGACACTAAAGAATTAATAAAAGCAGAAGTAGGAACGGGACTTGCTGATGCTCTTTCAGACTTTGAATTGCCAATTTTCACTTGCTATGATAAAAAAACTAAAAGAACTGTAAACCCTTAATATAACTATGTTTTAATGGTAATATTTGAATTTTAAGCCGATAGAGATAATTTCTTTATCGGCTTTTTTGATAGCAAAAATTTTTTAGAAAGGATATAAAAATTATGAAAATTAATACTGAATCAATAGAAAAGTGTTTACTCGCATTAAAAAATGATATTTTAGATATTTGTACTAATGATAATCTTAACTTATCATATTTTGAGAGTAAAATTGATAGTATAAGTAATCTTTCAAGCACTTTAGATACAATTATTCCATTTATAGATGACGAGCCATTTATAATCGAATTTACTGCGTTAAATATAGTATCTGAAAAAATTTTATATAATCAATTTGAGTTTTTTGAAAATGAAAGTTTTAGAAATTCACAAATTAATTTTTTACATAACATGGGTATAGATTTAAACTCTAATGAAACTATAAATTTAGATACTATGGTTGATGAAGAGATAACTACAAATAATCTTATTGAAAATAAAGATAATAAAGATAATCAAATTAATTATTCTAAAGATAATAAAAAAGAAAAAATAAAAAAAGAATCAGAAAAGTTAATTGATAAAGCCAATGAAAGTATAAAATCATATTTCAGAGAACCTCATCTAATGAAAGAATATCTGAAATATATGTCTAAATTCTATAATTATTCAGAGAGAAATTCTTTACTTATAGATGACCAATTTAAAGGTGCTACTGCCGTTGGTTCATTTAAGTTTTGGAGTAATCAAGGATATAAGATAAATAAAGGCGAAAAAGGGATAAAAATTTTAGTTCCTGTTGATATTACATATTTCAAAGACAAAAATGGAGATGAAAAACAATTAAAATATGCGACAAAAGAAGAAAAAAAAATGATTAAAAATAAAGAAATTGAAACTTATACTAGAAAATACTTTAATGTAGGATATGTATTTGATATATCGCAAACTAATGCTCCATTAGAAGATTTACCAAAAATTTTCCCCAATAGATGGCTCAATGGTGATGTAGCAAACTATGATAAGATGTATAATGCTCTTGAAGTAGTAGCCGATAAAATAGGTGTAAAAATCATTGAACCTAAATCAGAATTAGGATATATAAAAGGTGTTAGTTATACTGAAACTAAAGAAGTTGCTTTAAATCCTAGAAATGGAGAATTACAAAATATAAAGACACTTATACACGAATTGGCTCATGCTAAGTTACATACAATTGAAAAAAGAAATAATTATTCAAAATCAGAAAGAGAATATCAAGCCGAAATGGTTGCATATGCTATATGTTCATATTTTGGATTAGATACAAGTGATTATTCTTTAGACTATCTTAATAATTGGACTAAAAATATTGATTTAGAAGATTGCAAAAAAATTATAAAAGAAGTTAAAGAAACAACTGCTGAATATATAGAAATAATAGAAAATGAACTTTTAAAAGATAATTCTATATCTTTAGATAAATCTAATAACATAAAAGAAATTAATATAAATAATAATTCTAATAATAAAGATTATGACTTAATTGATAATTCTAAATACAACCCAAAATCTAAGAAATTACTATTAGATAATATATATGTTAAGTTTATATCTAGTGATTCTAAAGAGTTAAATAGTGGAGATAAATATGATTTTAGGACTGCTAATGAAATAATAAGTGTATTAAGTGAAAAATATGAATCTCTTGGTGATCCAAAGGATACTAGATTTGAATTATATACTGATAAAACTTATTTAAATAGATTTTATAGTGATTCTATTAATGTTGGTGATGGCTTATCCTATGACCTTCAAAATTACTTGTTTAGGGCATTTAAAAATACTTCTCTAAAAATTGATAATAACACTAGAGATATGCTTATTAATACATTTAAGCCTAATTTTGAGAATAAAAAAGAAAAAGATATATATGTTAAATTTGTATGGTCTGAACATGATAAAATAAAAGATAATTCTATATTCAAATATAAAGATGCAGATAAACTACTTGAAAATTTAACATATATTTGCAAGTCAGATAAAAAACATAAGGGATACTATAAAACCAAATTTGAAATATATAATAATAAAGATTGTAAAGGAGAATCATTTTATAATGGAAGATTTGATATAGGAGATGGTTACGCTAAAAATCTCTCAAACCACATTGATAAATTTATAAATATAGAGTTGGATAATATTGATATGAACACAAAAAATAGTTTATTAAAAATGCTTGGTATAAATAGTTCGTATCTAGAAAAACAAATTGATACTTCTTTATGTTTATAAATAAATACTGATATTACTTTAAGGCTATAAATATACATTTATAGCCTTTTATTTTAAAAACTTATAAATTTAACTATTTTTTTAATATAGATACAAAAACTTTATCACCATATTGTTTTACATAAAATTCTTTCTCAAGTTTAAAATTACTTAAATTATGTATATATACCTTTTCACCATCTGATGAGATAAACTTATTATCTGTGATTATACTTGAAATAATGTTACCTTCAGAATTAAAATATTTTATATATTCAGTTTTAGTATCTATTTTAGCAATATTATTACAAACTTCTTCTCTATGTAAATGTGATTCTACAATATAAATATCATCATTATTTACATGAATTTTTGATAAATTTTTAAATGGTAAATCAAAATCCTTTATAGAAGCATCTTCTAAGTTAATTCTTCTAACTTTATTAGACATATTATCTAGACCATCATATGTAACAAGAATATATATATAATTATTTACCTTTGCTATATCTTTAGTAAAACTTATATCCTCTACAATTATTTTATTTAAAATTTTTAAGCTAGATTTATCAAGTGTATAAAGATTTCCAGTTGTAGATTTTGATGAACTCTCATCATTTGTAGTAAAAACATAAAGTTCATTTCCACCATCAAACATATTTACACCTTGACCTTCTAACTCACTTGTAGCAACTACCTCATTTGTCTCTATATCAATCTTAACTATTGGAGAATTAGAATAGGAAGCCGCTCCACCATAGATATATTTTTCATCTGCCGAGAAAAATGTTGGTGGTATTCCTGTAGTATTAATTTTTTTTAAAGATAAATTATTTTTATCAATCTCCACAATAAAATCTTGTTGTTTGATTCCAGCTACTGGAGCAGAATAATATAGTTTATTTTTTACTTCTTTTCCATTTTTCATAAAGCTTCCAAATGTTAATCCTGATACATTAAATTTTTTTTCATCCAAATAATTTCCATGATTATCGTAAAGTGATAAAACTGAACCACTATTAGAAGTATATAATAAACCATATTCATATTCTTTAATATCATTTTTATTAAAAAAATAGCTTATAAAAAATATTATAATCACTATAAAAAAAATCCAATATTTGCGTAATTTCATTTTATGTCACTTCCTAATTTAAAACGTTATTTTGACCATACTATATACGTATTACTAGAATTAACTAAATCTATTGGATAAACTATCCCGCCATTATGATTTAAATTAACTCCATTCATCACTTTAAATGCTTTATAACATAATTGAGAACAATAAAATTTTGCACCATTTTCTGTGTCTGTAAATGTCCAGTTATACGGTTTTCTTTCTTGATACCTTCTATAAGAATAGTCTGCCGCATTATTATCTTGAGTTTGACTAGTTCCTCTCACATTAACTGCATATACAGTGTTACTATATCTTGTGTTCCAATCATTATCATATATATATACTCCATTTACACTTTTAGGAGAAAATTTGTCTGGAAATGATTCTATTGTTTTAGTTGCGTTATATATAATTCCTGCATGTCCTGTTAGTGAAGTAATACCTTTAAATTCTTTAGTTACGAGTATAGTACCCTTTCTAGTTGGATATGCTCCTTTTGTTGTTATACCTTTTTCTTGAATATCTTCAGTAGTTGGAAATAAGTCTTTATCTCCTGCCTTAACTCTTTCATCTAATTCCGCCCATTCTTTCTCTTGTTCTTCAATAGATTTTAATTCATCGTCTATTGATATTAAATCAGTCAAATTAATAGCATTATCTTCTATTTCTTCAATAGATAAATTATTTATTTCTGTAGAATTTTGATTAATTAGATTAGCATCTGTTGCAAATGAAAAACTCCTTGATATAATAATAATTCCTACCACTAGTATACTAGTAATATACCTTTTTAACTTCATAATATAAAATCCCCCTAAATTAATTTTTATAATTTCAAAATAACAATATAAAACCATACTAAAATATATATTCTTAGAATATTTGTAAAATCCTTTTTATTTTCGATAGTTTATATGTATATTTATAGCCAATGTTATATAAAAAATATTAACATAATATTATTTTAATAGTGTCATAATTTTAAATATGACACTATTAAAATTAAGGTATTAAAATCAATATATACAAAGGTGTCATAATTTGGTATCATAAATTTATCTAAAATAAGGAGATTTTTAGTTATGATTTATGGATATATAAGGGTTAGTACTGTTAAACAAGCAAGTGAAGGAAATTCATTGGAAGGACAACAGAAATTATTATTAGAAAATGGAGTACAAGAAGAAAATATTTATAAAGATATTTATACGGGTACTAAAGTAGATAGACCATGTTTCAATGAGTTAATAAACCAATTGAAACATGGTGATACATTAGTAGTAACTAAATTAGATAGATTCGCTAGAAGTATGATAGAAGGCTCTAAAATAGTCAATGAATTAATAGATAAAGGTATTAGAGTAAATGTTTTGAACATTGGAGTAATGGATGATACTCCTTCATCTAAATTAATAAGAAATATATTTTTTTCATTTGCTGAATTTGAAAGAGATATGATTGTAGAAAGAACTTTAGAGGGTAAACAAATAAAAATGAAAAGAGATTTAGATGCAACTTTAGGTAGACCAAAGAAATTCAAAAAGGCTCAAAGGGATATGGCATTAAAATTACTTGAAAATCATTCATACAATGAAGTATCAAGCATGACTGGTATAAGTAGAAGTACATTAATAAGATATAATAAGGAAAAAAGAGGATATTAAATCTTATTTTAAAATACAAGTATTTATAATTTTGTATAAGTTTTAATCATTTTATTATTGTTATTTTTCCATTATTAAAAACAAAAGCATCCTGATATTGGGATGCTTTTGTTTAATTAAAACAGTAACAGTTTTAATTTTTTTATTTTATTATTTCTTGATTATTATATATTAAAATTTGCTCATTTAAAAATCTTAGTTCATTTTCAAAACACTTAACTAATTTTAAAGTTTCTTCATCCATAATTTTATTATTAGCCATAAGTCCTGCTATCTTTGATATTTCTGTTCTTGTGTTGTTTAGTCTAATTTTTAGTTCTTGATTTCTAATTTGTTCTTCACTTAAATTGTTATTTTTATTAAGTTTTTCTTTTAATTGTTCATTCTCTATTTTAAGTTTTAATTTATCTTCTTCAAATTTATTTTTTATTTCATCTATTTTTTTATTGGCTTTATTTTCGATTTCAAGTTTTATCTTTTCATTTAAGTTATTGATACTAGTTTCTAATTCTACTTTTTCATTTTCTAACTCATTTTTATCATTTTCAAGAGCTTTTAACTTATTTTCAAGTTCTTCTTTTTCTTTATTAGAGTTTGCTAAAAGTTCTTTTTTAACTTTCTCTATTTCTAAATTAATTTCATTAGACTTACTTTCATTTTCTAACTTTAATTTTAATATTTCTTCTGATTTTTGCTTTTCTCTTTCTATAATTTTATTCTTCTCTGACTCAACTTCTTTTAACTGTTTCTTTATTTCAACTGCTTCATTTCTGCTAATATCAACTCTTTTATTTATTATATCTAATATAATATTTTGATTTTCTTCGCTTAAACTTGAAAATTCTGTTGCATTTGAGATAGTTAAATTACCTTCATCAAGTATTGCTCTTAATTCGGGGATCAAGTTATTACTTACAGTAGAATATTTTGCAACTTGCCCCTCGCTAAGTCCAATATCTTTAGAAACTAATTTTCTTATATTTGTTACCTTCTCACCTTTTTTCTTTTTCTCCTTATAAAGTTCAGTAAGTCTTTCTATTTGCTTTAACTTGTCGGAATCTGTAAGCTCTCTAGTTTGTGCATTTGACTGTATTAGGGTTATTTCAGAATCCACATCATTTAAATTAACTATCTTACAAGGAACTTTACTATATTTATTATCCCCTTTATCAACTAAAGATTTTAAAGCCGTATATCTTCTTTCGCCACTTATAATTTCATAAAATCCATTTTCTATAGGTCTAACCACAAGATTGTGATTAAGACCATATATAGAAATATCTTCTGCTAAAGTTTCAATATCTACTATTGGATAAAAGTTTTTGCTATTAATTTTTAATTTATCTATATCTATGTAATCAAATTTAAAATTTTCTTTTGCATCAATAAGATTTGATTTGTCAACATTCTTAGATATACTATTTAGCATACCTTCTGAAATACTAAATTTTGATTTAGCCATTTTTAAATACCTCCTTAGCTAGTTTTATATAGTCCTTACTTGCATTTGATTTAGATTTATAATATATTACAGGTTTCTGTTCAAACGTTGATTCAACAACTGAAACATTATGTCTTATATGAGTATCAAGCATCTTTTCACCAAGTAGATTCTTTAAAGTATTTTTAATTTCTTTATTTACAGTTGTTGAGTTATCCATGGTGATAAAGCACCCTAAGAATTTTAAGTTTTCATTAAATTCATCTTTTATTTCATTTATGCTTTCTAATAAATAACCTAAACCATCTATGGCAAATTTATCAATTTTTATAGGTACTATAACTTCATCACTTGCAACTAAGGCATTTATAGTTATCATATTTAAACTCGGAGGACAATCTATTAAGCAGTAGTCATATTTATCCTCAACTTGCTCTAATGCTTTCTTTAATCTATTTTGTTGGCTCCTAGTAACATCAAGTAATATCTTTTTTTCAGTAAATGCTAATGAAATATTACTTGGTAGTATATCTATATTATCAAAATCTGTGTCTTTTATTACATCTGTAACATCTATATTTTTATCTAATAAAATATCTGAAACTGATAAAGCATCAATATCGTATGATTCAAATAACATAGTTGAATTTGATTGTGCATCAATATCTACTATTAATACTTTCTTTCCTTCTTCTGATAAAGCAGATGCTAAATTTATTGTGCTTGTTGTTTTTCCTACTCCACCTTTTATATTTAAAATGCTTAATTTTTTCATATTATTTTCTCCTTTTTATATCTAAAAACAATAATTAATGTCTTTATGTAAATTAATTATAACATAAAATCATTACCAAGTCTATATCAAATTTGTTAAATTTAACAAATTTGATAAATATTGACAATTATTTATTACTAATTTATTATTATATAAAAGATTTCAACTTGGAGGTAATTTAAATGAAAAAAAATTCTTGGGGGAGAGTGTGGAAAAAACATTTTAGTTTAACATTTAAAAAAGATGAATTTTTAATGGAAAATTTTCTAAATGAAAAAGTTGATCCTGTATCATATTTAAAAGAACTATTGCTAAAAGATATGAATTTAATAAGAGATAATAATCTAAATATTATTTTTAATAAAGATATAATGTATTTTTCAAGAGAGAATAATAAAGGAATTGCTTTAATCAAGGTTGAAAAAGATTTAGAATCTAATAATTATAATGCAACTTTATACTCAACTTATATTTTGTATGAAAACGAGCATGAAGAAATTTTAAATAGTAAATATTCTATTAGTTTTAGTGATTTTAATAATTTATATATTAAATATAA
>NZ_CAUWHO010000035.1:0-22497 GCF_963558545.1 uncultured Tyzzerella sp.
ATTTATAGGCTCATCTGCTATTTTTTAAATATCTTAATAATTTCATTTAGTAAAAATGCTGATAATATTTCTTAACCACAATTATTTTAATTTAAAGTATGTAACAGTAGATTACATACTTTTATTTTGTATAATTTACCCTTACAATTCCAAGTATAACTTCTGTTTTATTTTCTTTTTTCACTATTTCAGGTCTTATCTTTAATTAATTCTTCTCCTTGTAAAAATTGAACAAACAAAAAAAGTTGTATAATGTTTAACTTTAGTGATTTTTACGCTAACTTAAATACATTATACAACCTTCTTAATTAAGATATTTGTTTTTTTAGTCTACGTCTTTTATATATTCTAGATGAAAATAATTTTATTGTAGCAAATACAGGAATAGCAAAAACCATACCCCATAAACCAAATAAATTACCTGTAATAGATAGAGCTATAATAACAACAACAGGGCTAAGCTCTACACTTTCACCTACCACTTTTGGTGCAATAAATATTGTATCTACTTGTTGTAAAGCTATCATACCGATAGTTGCATATAGAGCTTGCATAGGCTCACCACTTATAAGCGCAACACATATAGCTAATAAAAATCCTACTAATGCGCCAAAATATGGTATTACATTAGAAAAACCAGATATTATACCTATAATAACGGCAAATTTTAATCCAATAGCAGATAATACAATACTTATAAGTATTGCCATAATAGAAGCATCTAATAGCATACCTCTTATATAACCAGAAAATACTGCGTGTACATCTCCTAAACCATCTTTTACAACAGTGTAAAATCTTTTAGGTAAAAATGTAATACATACATTTTCTAATTTTTCTTTTATAACTTTTTTGTCCTTTAAGAAATAAAAGCAAATTACTATACTAATAAGAACATTAACTATACCATTACCTATATTTGTTATTATAGATATAATATTATTCCCAATATCATATACAAAAGATGAAAAACTTTTTGTTATTTTATTAAGATGTGGAGAAATGTATTCTTCAAAAATTTCATTGCTAATTAATTCTCCATCTATCTTATTATAAAACTTTAGTAAATCTTGTTGAAATCCAGATATAGATGTTGTTATATATGTTGTTATATTGTCTATAAAACTTCCTGCACCACTTTTACTTATGCTATTTACTAACACCATACTAAGTACAACTACAACTAGTACTATCGATAAGTATGTTAGTATAGTACCTTCTAATCTTCCTTTTGTTTCAACTTTTTCTTTTTTATTACGTCTTTTTTTATTTTTTTTGTTACTTTTAACTTTTTCAATTTTTTCTTTTAAATATTTATCATATACTTTTTCATATTTAATTTGAAAAAAATCAACAACAGGGTCTAATAAATACGCCAATACAAATGCTATAACAACAACTATAATAGTAGATAAAAACCAACTTAACCCATTTTGTATATTTTCAAATATTATACCTAAATTTTTTAAAACATATGCAAAAAAATCTATTCCATATTTTAAGGCGTATAACATCACTAATGTAACTACTATATGAAAAGATATTATTAAATATTTTTTATTCCACGGTAATTTCATTTAACTATCTCCTATTTTAATTCTTTTAAAAGGTTTAGTAAAAATTCCCAAGTTCTATCTATAGAAGATATACTTGCTCTTTCATCTGGAGTATGTATATCATATAAATTTGGACCAAAAGATATTAAATCTAATTGTGGCATCTTTTCTGAAAATAGTCCACATTCTAACCCTGCGTGTATAATTTGTAATTCTGGCTCTTTTTCATACATTTTTTTATATATGTTTATACATTTATCTCTAACCAAAGACTTTTCCTTATATTCCCAAGCTGGATAAGAACCTCTAAATTCTATTTTACCTTTCATACTATTTATAAGTAATTCAACTTGCTCCATTATAAGCTCTTTTTTAGAAGAAACAGCACTTCTTATGGAAGATACAATTTGTATACTACTATCTGTAGTTCTAACTACACCTAAATTTATAGAGCTTTCTACAAGGCCTTCTATATTAGTACTCATAGTTTGTACACCATTAGGGAATAACATCAATGCTGTTATTATTTTCTTAAAATCTTCTTTACTAAAAGATTTATTAAAGTTTTCCACTTTTTCTAATCTTAATGATAGATTAGGGTCTGTATTTTTGTATTCCTCTTTATATACATTTTCTATTTTTTTAATTTTTTCTTTTAATAAGTTTAAATTATTATCATCTATAGAAATAGTAGCTTCTGCTTCTCTAGGTATAGCATTGTCTTTAGAGCCACCTTCTATTTTATTTAAAGAAAAATCTATATCTTTAGATAAAGTGTTTAATAATCTTGCTAAAAGTTTATTAGAATTGCCTCTTCCTTTATTAACATCTATACCAGAATGCCCGCCCATTAAGCCATAAACACCAACACAATAAGACGATTTCTTATTATCTTCAAAGTTTACTGGTATTTCTATGTCACATTTTACACCACCAGCACAACCAACAGTAAATATACCTTCTTCATCAGAATCTATATTTAAAAATACAGTAGCATTTAAATCATTAGTTTCTAAAGCGCTTACCCCTTCCATACCAGATTCTTCACAAGCTGTAAAAATAGCTTCTATTGGTGGATGTGGTATATCATTAGAATCTAATAATGCTAAAGTCATAGCAACAGCTATGCCATTATCAGAACCTAAAGTTGTTCTATCTGCTTTTATAAAATCTCCATCATATATTATTTTGATAGGGTCTTTAAAAAAATCGTGTTCTACATCTTTATTTTTTTCACACACCATATCTGTATGTCCTTGTATAGCTACCACTCGACTCTTTTCATAACCATTTGTACCAGGTTTTTTTATAACAACATTATAAGTTTCATCTATTCTAACTTCTAAATTTCTTTCTTTAGCAAAATTTACTAAATATTCACTTATAGCTTTTTCGTGAAAGCTTGGTCTAGGTATTTTACTTATTTCTTCAAAAAAGTAAAACACTTTAGCACTTTTTAATTCACATACTTTATTCATAAATTATCCCTCCATTATTTGCTTGTTAATTTTTAAAACTATGGATAGGTGCTGGTATTCTTCCTCCACGTTTAATAAAATCTTCACATCTAGCTTTATTTACAGGCATTATAGGTGCTTCTCCTAAAAGGCCTCCAAAAGATACCATTTCTCCAACATCTTTACCTATAACAGGTATTATCCTAACTGCTGTTGTTTTATTATTAACCATACCTATGGCCATTTCATCTGCTATTATTGCAGATATTGTATGCTCGCTAGTATCTCCTGGTATAGCAACCATATCAAGTCCAACAGAACAAACACAAGTCATAGCTTCCAACTTATCTAATGTTAAAAATCCTTTTTTTGCAGCATCTATCATTGCGTGGTCTTCACTAACTGGTATAAATGCACCACTAAGTCCACCAACATAAGAAGATGCCATAACCCCACCTTTTTTTACGTTATCATTTAATATGGCAAGAGCGGCAGTTGTGCCGTGAGCACCTGCATATTCTAATCCCATTTCATTAAATATCTCTGCTATACTATCTCCAACAGCTGGAGTTGGTGCAAGAGATAAATCTATTATACCAAAAGGTACATTAAGTCTTTTAGATGCCTCTGATGCTACTAATTGTCCTACTCTTGTTATTTTAAATGCCGTCTTTTTAACTGTTTCACAAAGTATTTCAAAATCTTTTCCTTTTACTTCCTCTAAAGCTTTTTTTACAACACCAGGTCCACTAACTCCAACATTTATAACTAAATCTCTTTCTGATACACCGTGAAAAGCACCTGCCATAAATGGATTATCGCCAACAGCATTACAAAATACAACAAATTTTGCACAAGCCATAGAGCTATTATCTTTTGTAAGATATGCCATTTCTTTAATTATTTCACCCATTTTTCTTACAGCATTCATATTAATACCATACCTAGATGAGCCAACACAAACAGATGAACAAACTCTCTCTGTACTAGCTAAAGCCTCAGGTATGCTTCTAACAAGGTTTATATCTGAATTTGTACTACCTTTTTCTATTAATGCAGAATACCCACCTATAAAATTTACCCCTACATCTTTTGCTGCTTTATCTAAAGTTTTGGCTATTTCTACAAAATCTTGTTGTTTATGGTCTAAACCTATAAGCCCTATCGGTGTAACAGCTATTCTTTTATTTACTATAGGTATACCGTATTCCTTAGCTATATCATCACCTACGGATACTAAATTTTTTGCATTTTTTGTTATTTTATCATAAATTTTATCTTTTAATTTATTTATATCAGAATCTATACAATCTAAAAGACTAATACCCATAGTTATTGTCCTAACATCTAAGTTAGATTCTTCTATCATTTTATTAGTTTCTTGTATTTCATAGTTGGTTAACATTAATTTCCCTCCCAAATTATTAAATTCTGTGCATACTATCAAATATGTCGGCTCTTTGTAATTTTATTTCTACGCCAATATTTTTTGCCACTTGTTCTATACCTTCTATAACTTGACTAAATTTATCATCTACATTGGATATATCTACCACCATAGTCATATTAAAATATCCATCAAGTATATGCTGAGATATTTCTAATATATTAATTTCATTTTTTGATAAAAATCCACAAACTTCTGCTATAATACCTATATTATCTTTACCTATTACACTAATTATACCTTTCATAATTAACCCTCCAAAATTTTTATATTTTATATTTTAATCATTAGATTTCATAACTAATAAATACCCTTTTTGTATGGAAACACTAGCTATGCTATTTTCCATAACATTGCTAACACCCAAAGATTTGCCTATACTCATAGTAGCATTTTTTAAAGGATATTCTAGCCCTATTGTAGTTACACCTTCAACAAATGTAGTAATAGGGATTAATGATACTAAATCACCTTTTTGTCCTATTATTTCTATACTACTAGATATTATATTTATTTGGTTATTACTATCTATAATTGTTGCCTTAACATTAGCTTCTTCTGCCTTTATTAAAAGATTTATATTTGTCAACGTATGGTCTAGCCTTGTCCCAGTAGCACCTAAAATTATTATTTCATTTGCACCTAACGATATTGCAAAATCTATACAAAGCTCCATATCTGTTTCATCTTTTTTTGTGGCAAATTTTTTAAAAGTTACATTTTTAGTTTTATAAAACTGTATTATTTGTGGTATAGAAGAATCTAAATCTCCCAATATATAATGTGGTATAATACCCTCTTCAAATAAATATTTGCTACCACCATCACAACATATAATTATATCATTAGATTTTAAAATTTTTTGTATACCTTCATTATATATATTACCACTACCTACAATCAAAACTCTCATAATATCACCCAAACTTTTTAAATATCTCATTATATTCCTTAATAATACTAGACTTGTCCTCTTTTTCAAATATATCAGAACCAACTACTATAACGTTAGCACCTGCTTCTAAAACTTTATCTACATTATCTATTTTTATACCACCGTCTACCTCTAGCTCACAATTTAAGTTATTTTCATATATGTAATCTCTTAATGCAGATATTTTTTCAAGGCTATTTTCCATAAATTTTTGTCCACCAAATCCAGGTTCTACACTCATAACAAGTACTAAATCTAAATATTTTATATATGGTAATAGCTCTTTATAGCTTGTGTTTGGTTTTATAGTCATTCCAACCTTTTTATTAGCATCTTTTATTTTTTTTATTATTTCCATATGTTCATTAGTTGCCTCAAAATGAAAATTTATAATATCACAACCTAAAGATATAAATTCATCTATGTATCTTTCTGGTTTTTCAATCATAAAATGTGCATCTAACACCATATTAGTAGCTTTTCTAATACTTTTTATAACAGGCATACCAATAGATATATTAGGTACAAACATACCATCCATAACGTCTATATGTACATATTGTATACCTTCTTTTTCCAATATTTTTAGTTCTTCTTCTAATCTTACAAAATTTGCAGATAATATAGAGGGAGATAATTTAATCATATTTTTAGTTCCTTTCTAACATTTCATTTAATAATTTTGTGTATCTATTATATCTTTCTTTAGATATATTTTTACCTATTTGCCCTTTTATAGCACAGTTTGGCTCGTGGATATGCTTGCAATCATAAAATTTACAATCACCTAAAAAGTATTTAAATTCTTTAAAATATTTATCTAAGTCATTTTCTAAAAAGTCCATATTTAAAGATGTAAACCCTGGTGAATCTACAATATAAGTATGTTCCCAAGCCTCTAGTAGTTCAACCTGTCTTGTTGTGTGTTTACCACGCTCTATTTTTTTACTTATATCCCCTGTCCTTAAGCTTGCATTTGGCAATATATAGTTTATTAAGCTAGATTTTCCTACACCAGAAGGACCTGCAAAAACTGTTACTTTTCTATCCATAAAGTTTTTTAAATCTTGTATACCTATATTTTTTATAGTACTTGTAAAAATTATAGGATATATATCTTTATATAAAGATTTTATATATGTAATATCTTCTTCATTAGCTAAATCACATTTATTAATACATATTATTATATTTTCAACACTTTGGCTTTCTGCCAATACTAAAAACCTATCTAATAAATCTATATTTATGTTGGGGCTAATTATAGAAAAAGTAATAATTGCACAATCTATATTAGACACTCTAGGTCTAATAAGTATGTTTTTTCTTTCTAGTATTTCTTCTATAATACCTTTGTTGTCTTCTAATAAAGATATTTTTACATAATCTCCAACTGTTGGTGTTATTTTATTTTTTCTAAAAATACCTCTAACAGAACATTCTACTATCCCATTATTAGTATCAATAAAATATAACCCTCCAACACCTTTTATTATTCTTCCTTCTATCATATATACCTCGCAAAAATTTCTTATGTTAATTATTATATAATATTATTATATTTTATACAATATTTAAACATATAAAAATTTTAATATTGACAAAAAAAATAGAGTATATTATAATTAACATATGAACAATTATTCATATATAGGAGGTGTTTACTTGAAAGAACAAAATAAAATTGAAACTTGTGAATGTTTTAATAATGAAACTGTTGAGATGATAAAAAGTAATTCCTTATCAGATGAAATAATATATGATATGGCAGATTTTTTTAAAGTATTTTCAGACTCTACTAGGGTTAAAATTTTATATGCCCTATTAGAAAGCGATTTATGTGTTGGCGATTTAGTAAAATCTTTAGATATGAACCAATCTGCAGTATCTCACCAGCTTAGAATACTTAGACAAAATAATATAGTAAAATTTAAAAAAGAAGGTAAAGCAGTTATCTATTCTCTAGATGACTCCCACGTTTTTGAAATTTTAAGCCAAGGGTTATCGCATTTAATGCACAAAATTAATTATGAGGAGTGATGTTTATGACCAGTCAAATTTTTAATATACTCAATTTAGACTGTGCCCACTGTGCTAGCCTTATAGAAGAAGAATTAAACAAAACTAATACAGTAGAAGAAGCAAACCTAAACTTTATAAATAAAACTTTAAAAATAAATTTTAAAGAATATGTTGATATTAATTCTGAAATACCAAATATTCAAAAACTTATAGATAAAATAGAACCAGGTATAAAAATAGAACCTATTAATAATAAGTCTTCCATAAAACTTAAATTAAATGGTTTAGATTGTGCTCATTGTGCTAGCCTTATAGAAGATGAAGTTAATAACCTAAATTTTGTTAGCTCTGCATCATTAAATTTTATAGACAAAATAATAAAAATAGACTTCTATGATAATGAGAATATAGAAAATAAAATACAAAGTATAAAAAATTTAATAGATAAAATAGAATCTGGTTTAGAAATTTCTGTTATATCTAAAGATATTAAATCTAAAAAAGATAATGAAGATAACGAAAACAACATAAATGAAAAAATTGAACTATCAAGAATATTAATAGGTGCTGGTATATTTGTTATAGCTAAAGTTTTCGATTTAACACTGCTTTATACAATAGCTTATTTAATACTTGGCTACGATGTAATATTTAAAGCTTTAAAGAATATTTTAAAAGGTAAAATATTTGATGAAAATTTTTTAATGGCTCTTGCAACAGTGGGTGCTATTATAATAAAAGAATATCCAGAAGCTGTGGCTGTTATGCTATTTTACCAAATTGGCGAATATTTTCAAGAAAAAGCAGTTGGAAAATCTCGAAAAGCTATAAAATCTTTAGTTAATATTAAGGCAGAATATGCAACAAAAGAAAATGGAGAAAAAGTAGACCCAGAAGAAATATCTATAAATGATATAATAATTATTAAACCTGGAGAAAAAGTACCTCTTGATGGAATTATAGTAGATGGTAGCTCATTTTTAGATATGAGTGCCTTAATAGGCGAGGCTATCCCTAGAAAAGTTTCTGTTGGAGATGAAATACTAAGTGGTAGTATTAACAATAATAGTATTTTAAAAATTAAAGTTACTAAAGAATACAAAAACTCTACAGTTTCTAAAATACTAGATTTAGTAGAAAACTCTTATGTAAAAAAATCTAAAACAGAAAGTTTTATAAGTAAATTTGCTAAAATATATACACCTGTAATAGTTATATCTGCAATATTTTTAGCTATTATACCTCCCCTATTTACAGGATATAACTTTTCTCATTGGATAGAAAAAAGTTTAGTATTTTTAGTTTCATCTTGTCCTTGTGCCTTAGTTGTATCTGTTCCTTTAAGTTTCTTTAGTGGTATAGGTGCTGCATCTAAAAAAGGAATTTTAATAAAAGGTAGCGTATATATGCAAGATTTGAGCCTTGTAGATACAATTGTTTTTGATAAAACAGGAACATTAACTAAAGGCGTATTTGAAATAAGTAAAATAGAAACTAACAATATTGATAAAGAAGAATTTTTAAGCTTAGTGTATAGCTTAGAAAGTTTGTCTATACACCCTGTTGCAAAATCTATTGTTAACTATTATGAAAATAATTTTAAAAATATTTCAAATAATTATAAAGTAGAAAATTTTGAAGAAATAAGTGGATATGGCTTAAAAGGTATGGTTAATAATAATGAAATATTATTGGGAAATTCAAAATTACTAGATAAATATAATATATCTTATAAAAAATCTAACGATAATGGAACAATTGTTTATGTAGCTAAAAATGGAATATATATAGGTTATATAGTAGTATCTGATGTTATAAAATCGGAATCTAAAGAAACAATTACTGCTTTAAAACAACTAGGTATTTCAAGCACAATTATGCTTAGTGGTGATAGAAAAGAAACAGCACAGTTTGTTGCTAATAGTATAGGAATAGATGATGTATATTATGAGTTACTACCTCAAGACAAAGTATCTATATTTGAAAAAATTAAACTAGAAAATAATAATAAAAAAGTTGCTTTTGTTGGAGATGGTATAAATGACGCACCTGTTTTAGCTATATCTGATGTTGGTATTGCTATGGGTGGTGTTGGTTCTGATGCAGCTATAGAAGCTGCCGATATAGTTATAATGAATGATAATTTAGAAAAAATTAAAGAAGGTATTATTATTAGTAAAAATACAATTAAAATAGTAAAATCTAATATAATTTTCTCACTATTAGTAAAATTTAGTGTTTTATTCCTTGCTTTATTTGGATATGCTACAATGTGGATAGCTGTTTTTGCAGATGTTGGTGTATCTGTTATAGCCATATTAAATGCTATGAGGAAAAAAATATAAAAAGCTTCCTCTTTTAAGAGGAAGCTTTTTATATTTTACAACTAAAATATTAATTATATTTTTAAATAAAAAGTATTAAAAAATTAATTACTAAATATAATTAAAGTATCCATCATTATTTTTTAAAAATTCACTTACAGATACAGGCTTAGAATATAAATATCCCTGAACCATATCACAGTTCATATTACGCAAAACCTCTTCTTGCTCTTTAGTCTCTACACCTTCTGCAATTGTTTTTATATTTAGTTCTTTACACATACATATTATATTTTTCATTATTACTTCATTTATAGCATTTTCGCCTAAATTTTTTACCATAATTTTATCTAATTTTAAACCATCAAAATCTATTTCAGATAAAATTGTTAAATTACTATATTTTACACCAAAATCATCCAAAAGAATACTTATTCCCATATTCTCTATTTTTTTAAGCACAGTACATATAGCTTGTTTTTCTAAATCTCCTATACTTTCTGTAACTTCTATTTCTATATATTTAGGGTCTACATCATATCTACTTTTTATGTCTGACACCATTTTAACAATATCATCCTCTAATAATGTTCTTCTTGAAAAATTTAGTGATATTGGTATAAGAGGTTTATTTTTCTTTTTCCAAGATTCTAACAATTTTAAAACTTCTTCAAAAACAAATAAATCTATATAATGTATTAAATAATGATGCTCTAATATAGGTATAAATTTATCTGGTGATACATACCCACCTTCTAAGTTTCTTTTTCTTATTAAAGCTTCAGCACCACATAGATTATTATCTTTTAGTTGTACCTTAGGTTGTAAAAATATTTCGTATTCTTTTGTTTCTATAGATAACATTACTTCTCTTAATAACGTATTTCTTTTACAGGTAGTATCATTAACAAGTTCTCTATTTTTATTGCTTTGTGCTTTTCTAAAATGTATGGCAGAATTAACAAGATGGTTTAATTCTTTTTCATTACTGCTCCAAGCTTTACCATATGTCATAGATAAGCCCATTTTTTCTAAAGATTTAGATAAATTTTCTATTTCTTCTAAGAAAATCTCATATTCAATATTTTCTATTAATATTAAAAATTCGTTTCCATTTAACCTAAATATTATATTTTTATTAAACTGACTTTTAAGTATATTTGATAAATTTAATATTATTTGGTCACCAGCTAATATACCTGCTGTATGGTTAATATTATTAAGTTCATTTAATGCTAAACATATAACACCTATATTTTCAATATTATCTGAATCATAATGTTTTTCATATATTCTATATGCGTTCCTATTAAGCACACCTGTTAATGTATCATAATTTTTTTCTAACTGCAATTCTTTTTCTAAGGTACTTTTAATAATTTGCTCGCCTATAAAATAAGAAATACTATTACAGTATTCTTCCATATTTTCATAATAATGATTATTTTCTATTTTGTTGCTATCAATACATATTATGTAGCCTATATAATTATTTTTACTTACAATAGGAATAATAAGCATATTACATAATTTGTATTGTATCATAAAATTATATAAACTATGTGATATAGGTATAGCCTCTTGTTCTCCGCTTAAATATTTTATTCCTTTAATAGGAGAATTAATAAATTCGTTTAATATTATATTTTCTAAATCTAATTTTATTTTGTTTTCTAAGTTATTTTCTAAATAAGAATAATAAGAAGAAGAAATTTCATCTTTTTTATTTATTGTAAATACAAACCCAAGTTCAGAATTGTAAAATTTGCATATTAGTTCTAGTATATAATTAATGTTATCCTCATAGTTATATTCTTTGCAAAGATGTGTTATAGAAGATAATATAACTTTACTTATGTCTTGATTAATATTATACTTTTCTATGTTTTCTTCTAAAGGAATGCTAGTCCCTAATGTAAACATACACTTTTTATTATTTAAAGATATTAATTTATTTTTTAATAATAAATCTTTTTTTAGATGTTTATTATATTGATTCCATATAAAAAAGTCTGAATAGCTCCAAAATATATTCTTGCAAAAGCTACAAGGCTTTTCTTTATTATATATAATTTTATAACATTCTTTATCTATACATTCTTCCTTATCCATTTTAAAAAAATTAAAGAATGTATCATTTGCATCTATTAATTTATAGCTAACTGGGTCTATAATATAAGCTATATTATCGCTTTCGGCCGATAATACTTCATTAATACTTTTATAATCCTTTATATCATAATTAACTTTATCTACCGTAATATCTAAGCTTTTTACTGGTTCTTCTGGAGTTAATTTTTCTATATATTTGTTGCTATCGTTACTTTTATTATCTATATCTTTAAAATATAAAAACCCTAATATATCATTTTCATATGTATCCCTAAAAAGTGTTACTGTAAAATCAATCCATCTAATGTTTTCTTTATCAATAACTCTTCTAAATTTATATTTTAAAAGATTATTTCCTTTATTATATTCTTCCAAAAGATTTTTATAGTGTAATAATTTAAAATATTTTTCTCTATCATCTGGATGAATTGTTTTAAGTATATTTTTTTGCAATATTTCTGACATACCTAAATCGCCTATTATACCACTATAAATATTCCATAATCCACTTACATATAAAAATTTATTTTTACTAACATTAACTTTTCCATATGCACATAGTTCTTCTAACAAAGATTTATAAAATTTTGAGTCTGTAGTATAGGCCATTTCCATTTCTTTTAAGTTATTTATATTTTCTAATGTACCTATAACCGTACTTGATATATCTGATTGTGATTTTTTGCTTAAAAGTGTCATTCTAAACCAAACATACTTACCGTTTTTATTTTTCATTTTAATATCACATACAGATTTTTTGCTACCATTATTAATTCTATTAAAAGCTTCTAAATATACGTCTTTAAAAAAATCTTGTACAATCCCATTATCAATCCAACTTTGTGGAAAATTTTCAATTGTTAGCTCGTCATCTTTATAAATTTGATTGTAATGGGTATGTACATATGCTATATTGTTATCTTGATACCATTCAAATATTTCATTATCTGATTTAGATAAAATAACTTCCATTTTATAAAAATCATTTATGTTTTGATGAAAGCCTTTTATCTTAATTACACCATTATTTAAACTAATAAATCTTCCAAAGCATCTAGCTTTTATATCTCCTAAGATAGGGTGTTTCCAAGGATACTGCACTTCCACTCCATTACCAGTTACACATATTTTTTCTATGGCCTTTTCTATATAAGAATAGTAACCTTTATGTATCCTAGAATACCAAAATTCAAAACATTTTTCTGGGGATAAACGCTCTGTACGTCCAAGTAATTCTAACATAGTATCATTACAATACATTCTATTAATACCTGTATTGTTGTCTATTTCGATAATCCAAAGCCCTATTTTACTACTATCTAATATATCTATAAAATCAGCCTCTTCAAAAGACTTATTTTTTTTACTTTTGCTCATATCTCATCTCCTCAAGATTCTATTAAATATAAAATTATTATTTATTTAATGATATATCTTTTTTTATAGTATTCTCTATAGCTTTAACTATACCTTGTTGAAAATTATTTTCTTCTAATGTACATATCCCCTCAATAGTAGTACCTCCAGGGGAGCATACTTTATCTATAAGCTCCCAAGGATGTTTTTCGCTAATTTTTAGCATATTAGCACTTCCAATAGTAACATCTATTGCTATTTGTAGCGCCTCCTTTTTATTTAAGCCCATTTTTTGAGCCCCTTTTGCAATAGAATCTAAAAATAAGTATATATACGCTGGACTACACCCTGCTATAGCTGTAAATATACTAAATTTTTCCTCTGGTATATAAAAAACAGACCCTATAGTTTTAAATAAGTTTATAACATATTCTACATTCTCTTCTTTTATATTATTGTAACAATAAGCTGATGTTGCTAAACCAATTTCAGCATTAATATTAGGCATAATTCGTATTATCCCTATATTGTCATTATTTATCGTATTACATAAGCTACTTGTTGAAACTCCGGCAGCAATAGAAACTATTATAGGATTATAAATATCTAAATATCCTTTTATATTTTCCAAAACTTTTAAAATAATATCTGGTTTTACAGCAAGTATTAAGCAATCAACATTTTTAACTAATTCTTCATAATCAGTACATATATTTACGTTAAATTGTTGTTTAAATTGTTCTAGCTTTAAAATGTCTATATCATATATAAATATATCCTTACTGTTTATATTATTAGCTAAAAATCCCTTTAATATAGAGCCACCCATATTACCTATACCTAAAAAACCTATATTCATTTAATCACCAACTTAATAATAATATTTTACCTTATATTATACATAAATTTTTATAATAAGTCAATTTTATAAATAAATAAACTATATATTTTCGTATAAATTTACAGCTTCTTCTTTTTTTACAATATCTTTCACTTCTAAGACCTTTATTTTTACACAATTATTCCCTAAGTTTATTTGTATAACATCACCAATCTTTACATCTAAAGATGCTTTTGCCACTTTGTCATTTACCAAAACTCTGCCTGCATCACAAGCCTCATTTGCTATAGTTCTTCTTTTTATTATTCTAGCTACTTTTAAGTATTTATCTAATCTCACAATTATATCTCCTTACATAAAATTTAAATATTTGTAAAATAAAATCTCTCTTAAAAAGAGAGATTTTATTTTACAAATATTACTTATTATTTACAGCATCTTTTAATGCTTTACCAGCTTTAAATCTAGGTGCTGTAGATGCTGCAATTTTCATAGGCTCTTTAGTTTGAGGATTTCTTCCCATATGTTCAGCTCTTTCTATAACATCAAAAGTACCAAATCCGACTAATCTAATTTCACCTTTATTAGAAAGTTCTTCTTTTACTACGTCCTCAAAAGCTTTTAAAGCTTTCTCTGCATCTTTTTTTGTTAATTCTGCTTTTTCTGCAATAGCTGCTATTAATTCTGCTTTATTCATTTTAATAAGCCTCCTCAATAATTAAATACTAATACATTAAAATGTATCCCTATCTATTTATACCTGTTAAATAGCAATTTGTCAAGGATATTTTAACATTTTTGTTAAAATAAATGTAACCTATATTTTATAATTTAAAGTTTTTAAACATATTTTATACAAAATATATTGAAATTTTATCTATTCTCTTTATAATAACTCTTCTACCCATACATTATGCCCTTAATCACCAATATATTTAGCATCTTTAATCATATCAAGTATTTTTGACATATCACCTTAAAAGTGATAAATTATTTTATTACCTGTTTTTATATGATTAGCAGAGCAACCAATTGATATACCTAAATATTCTGATATAAACCTAAGTGATAAGTATATTTAGTTATTATAATTGTATATACTTAGGTTAAGTTCTTCTTACTCATTAAAGAATATAATTGTATCTTTTATATACTTTATTAAAGTTTTATTTACTGAAATTTTATTAGAAGTTTCTAAATAATGTTTTAGTTGTATCCAATATGCCAATATTTTGATTTACTAAATATTATATTTTGATTTAAGCTTAATACTAATACTACACTTAAAATTATTTTTTCTTCATTTGAATATAACTCCTATTTATGTTTATAACATAATTATATCTATTATTTACCACTACTACCTAATTTCCCATCACCACGTTTAGATGGTATTTTTAAAACATCTTCATAAGATATTTCTACACGCTCTAGCTCATTATGTACACAGTGTACAACTCCTTGAAATAAGGCCTTACTGTAAGGGTATATTATATATCCTTTTTTTATTATACTTTTTATAGGCTCATCTATACTATCTATGTCTATTTTACTAATTAATAATGGCTTATTATTACTATTTGTTGTTGCCAAAAACCATTCTCCTCTATAAGAGCTATCTATAACTCCAGCGCCATATTTAATACCTTTGCTACCGCTTGAGCCTCTTTCGTGTATTTGTATATAATAATTTAAAGGTATTGCACTAGCTATACCTGTTGGCACAAGCTTAGTTTCTCCTGGTTGTATTATCATATATTCTTCATCAAAGCAAGGATATATATCAATCCCTGCATTATATACTTCCCTTGTCGGGATTATAGCATCTTCTCTAATCTTTGCAAAATAAATTTTATCCATTTTCTTCTCCTAGTAATAATACACTATTTTATCTTCCATTAATGTTTTTTTTACATCTATAACCCTTTGGTTAGAAGAGCCTATCCATTGTAGCTCTTTATTTGATAATTCGTCTATATATTTCCCATCTACTAATACATCTATGTATTCTATATTATTTAAATTATTTATTTCTTCCCAAGTATAACCTGTGTATAGCCAAATATCTTTTGTAGGGAAATTGCTTTTTATCTCTTTCATAAAATTAAATATTTCTTCTCTATTTTGTTTATGTAGAGGGTCTCCACCACTAAATGTAATACCCTTTATATAATTTTTTTCTAATGCACTAAATATTTCTTTTTTTGCGCTTTCATCAAATATTAATCCCTTATTTATATCCCAAGTTATTTTATTATGACAATTATAACATTTATGTTCACATCCAGAAACCCACAAAACAACTCTAAGACCTGTACCATTTAACATATCGTCGTGTGTAATATTATGATATTTCATTTTTTCCCCTTACATACTTAATCTATCTTTTATTTCATTCATTTTAGCTTCGTTTAGCCTAGTATCTCCATTTACTCTAGAATAGCTTAAATACCCATTCATACGGTCTATTTTAGTTAGGTTATCACTACCACATTTAGGACAAATATCCATATTAAGCTGGCTATGCCCACATTTATCACAATAAGATAAACTAAGGTTTACACCCTCATAAAAGCCCAAATCCATAGCACGTTTTACAAGAGTCTTTATTGCCTCTTTATTGTATTCTATTGGATATTTTACATATTGTATCTTACCACCATTTAATAAATGCCAAAAACGTTTTTCTGTATCCTGTTTTTGTATAGGTGTTATATTTTCTGTAACGTGTGCGTGGAAAGAATTACTTACATATTCCCTATCAGATACATTTTCTATAATTCCAAATTTTTGCCTAAATTGCTTAACTTGTAACCCACATAAACTTTCGGCAGGTGTTCCATATATAGCATATAACACTTTGTCCTCATTTTTAAATTTTTCTATTTTTTTATTAATATACTCCATAACTTCTATAGCAAACGTACCATCTTCAAATAAAGATTTTTTATTATGTAATTGTTGCAATTCGTTTAAGGCAGTTATACCAAAACTTGCTGTAACAGATTTTAAAATAGGTTTTATTTTATCAGAAGGCTTTAAATTACCTCCATAAAATCCACCTTCACAATATGCAATAGGATTAGTAGATGCTTTCATTTCTCCTAAATAGTCTAATGTTTTTAAATGTAAATTTCTTATCATTTCTAAATAATAATCTAGCACACAATAAAAATCTTTACTTTCTGCTTTTGCCTTTGCATATATCATAGGTAAATGTAAAGAAACAGCACCTATATTAAATCTACCTACTGTTATAGCCTTGTCATTTTCATCTACTGGTTTTATACCACCTTTTTCAAACCAAAGACTTAAAAATGCCCTACAACCCATAGGAGATATAACTGCTTTATGTTTTTTATATGCTTCTGCCACATAGCTATCTCCAGTTAAACTTAAATAGTCTGGATACATAGTTTTGCTAGAACATTCTATAGCATCATCAAACACATCTTCTAGCTCTTTTCCATCTCCATGTAAATTTTCATCATATAAAAATACTATTTTAGGGAAAAGTACTGGCTTTTTATTTCCTTCTTTTCCTTGCCCCTCCTTATGTACCCTTAATATTATTTTACTAGCCATTTTAGCAAATTTTGTTTTACCAAGACCTATTGTAAATGTAACAAATGGATAATCTCCTCTAGAAGAACCAACAGAATTTAATTTATACTCTATACCTTGAAAACCTTGTTCAAAATCTCTCTGTAATTTTTCAATTGCTTTTTCTTCTATAAACTGCATATCAGTATAACTTAGATTTTTTCCTTTTGCATAAGATAATATATCTTTTATTTCATTTACATACTTAGTATAACTTTTTTTTGCATATTTTTCTAATATTTTATCTATTTCTGGTACAGTAAAACCACCATATTGTTGAGATGATGTAGATAAAATAACATCTCCTATAACATCAAAAGCAACTGCTAATGTTTTTGGCTCATTATACCAAAGGTTGCCCATTTCAAATCCGCCTTCTAGAACTTTTTCCATATCAAATAGACAACAATTAATAGTATCTCTTCTTGCTGTCATATCGTGAATGTATATATATCCGTCATTACAAGCTTGCTTTTCTTCTGTTGTTAGGAAAAATTTTTTATAAAGCTCTTTATTTAATTGATTATATATTAAGCTTCTTTTAGTTGCTACTAATGCACTATCTGTATTGCTATTTTCTTTATCTCCTATATACATTATAGACTGGGCCTTTTGGTAAACATCATCTAGCATATGTACAAAATCTTGCTTATAATTTCTATAATCTTTATAACTTTTAGCAACATCTGGGTTAATACTTTCTAAAGCACTTTCTACAAGATTGTGCATAATATGTATAGGTACTTCGGTAAAACCACTTTTTTCTATTTCATTTTTTATAATATTACATATATTATTATAATCATATTCTTCAAAATGGTACATTACTCTATTTGCAGATTTTGTAATGGCATTTATTATTTTTTTGTCATCAAAATCTTCTAGCGTACCATCTTTTTTTATAACTTTTACCAATTTTAACCCCTCCTAAAATTTTATAAAAATATCATTAAAATTGATATTTTTAGCATATATAGTAGCTGTAATATTAATTATACACAAGTTATAGTTTTAGTCAAGACACTATTATATTGCTAAATTTTAATTTTTATTAACTTTTTATTTTATTATAGGCTTATTTTAACAAATTTATTTTTAAAATTTTTTATAACTTATATAAATAATATTTCATATATTAAAAAAACTAAATATAATATGTGTTATATTATTATTATTATTGAATAATATATTTATATAGATTTATAAGGAGAATTGTTATGTGTGGAATAGCAGGATTTTCAAGTTTTAATGAACATTTTTTAAATAATGAAGGATTTTTCACAGAAATTTTAGAAAATATGAGAGAATCTTTAAAAAGAAGAGGTAATGATGCAAAGGGATTTTATATAGACAACCATTTTTGTGCAACTCACGCTAGATTATCTATTAGAGATTTAACGGAAAGTGGAACCCAACCTATAATAAAAATTATAAATAACAATAAATATATTATAGTTTATAATGGTGAAATATATAATACAAGTGAACTAAAAAAAGACTTAAAAACCAAAGGTTATAAATTCACAACATCAACAGATACAGAAGTAATTTTATATTTATTTATAGAATATAAAGAAAAATGTGTAGAATATTTAAATGGTATATTTGCATTTTCTATATATGATACGCAAAATGAAACAATGTATCTATTTAGAGATAGAGTTGGTATAAAACCATTATTTTATACAATAAATGATAACACACTAGTATTTGGGTCAGAACCTAAAGCTATTTTTAAATATCCTAGTATAGTACCTACTATAAATCTAGATAGCTTAAAACAGATATTAGGTTTAGGTCCTGCTAGAATAGCTGGAAAAGGCGTATTTAAAAATTTATATGAAATAAAACCAGGGCATTTTGCTATTTTTAATAAATATGGTTTTAAAGAAATTCAATATTGGGAGCTAAAAAGCGATTATCATAAAGATAGTTATGAGCAAACAGTAGAAAAGGTATCATTTTTAGTAAGAGATTCCATAGAAAGTCAATTAGTATCAGATGTAGATGTATGTACATTTTTATCTGGTGGTATAGATTCTAGCATAGTTACTGCTGTTTCTTCTAACTATCTAAATAAATTGGGTAAAAAGCTAAATACATTTTCATTTGATTTCAAAGAAAATGATATATATTTTAAATCTAATAGTTTTCAACCAGAACGTGATAAGCCATATGTAGATATTATGCTAAAAGAATACGATTTAAATCATAAATATTTAGAATGTAACGAAGAAGAGCTTATAGATTTGTTATATAAAGCTGTAGATGCTAAAGACTTGCCAGGTATGGCAGATGTAGATGCTTCTATGTTATATTTTTGTTCTCTAGTTTCTAAAGAAAATAAAGTGGCTTTAACAGGAGAATGTGCAGATGAAATATTTGGAGGTTATCCTTGGTTTTATAGAGAAGATTTATTAAATTCTAATACATTTCCTTGGTCTAAAAATATTGACACAAGAGAGCTATTTTTAATTGAAGATTTAAAAGACAAATTAAAATTATCTGAATTTTCTTTAGAAAATTATGAAAAATCTATAAAAAGTACTCCTTATCTATATGGAGAATCAAAAGAAGAATGTAAAAGACGAGAAATTGCTTATTTAAATATAAAGTGGTTTATGTCAACATTGTTAGAAAGAATGGACAGAATGAGTATGTATAATAGCTTAGAGGCTAGAGTTCCATTTGCAGACCATAGAATAATAGAGTATCTTTGGAATGTACCTTGGGATATGAAATATAAAAATAATATAGAAAAAAGCCTACTTAGAGAAGCAACCAAAGACTTATTACCAAAAGAGCTTTTAAATCGCAAAAAAAGTCCATATCCTAAAACATATAACCCTAACTATGAAAAACTCTTAATTAATGAACTACAATCTATAATAAATAACAATAACTCCCCTATTAACAATTTAATAGATAAAAACAAAGTATTAGAATTTATTAAAAAACCTTCAGATTATGGTAAACCTTGGTTTGGACAATTAATGTCTTCCCCTCAGCTTATGGCATATTTTATACAAATTAATTATTGGTTAGATAAATACAATTTATCTTTATAAAAAAGAGGCATTTTAGCCTCTTTTTATAAATGTGCCTAAAATAGAATATATATACACTTTTTGATATATAATGTAAAACTAGTATCTATTATTAAGGAGGAATTTATGGATAAATTAAATATAAACAGTAAAAAGAAAATTATATTATATTTAATTATTTTTCAGTCAACATTTGTATTTCTTATTTGTAGGGTATTTTTCATACAAAATATAAAAGCTGAAGAATATCAAAAAATGGCTTATGAGCAACAAACAAGAGATAGATTAATATCTCCTAAAAGAGGTGAAATTGTTGATAAGAATAATAACCCTATAGCTACTAATAAAAGTGTTTACTCTATTAGCGTTATAAATTCTCAAATAAAAGAACCTGAAAAAGTTGCATCTATTTTATCTAAAGAGCTAGATTTAAATTATGAAGATGTACTTAAAAAAGTTAATAAAAAAGTAGCATTGGAAAGGATTAAAACAAAAGTAGACAAAGAAAAAGCAGATAAAATAAGAAACTTAAATTTAGTAGGTGTTATGATTGATGAGGATATAAAAAGAATATACCCAAATAATAATATGGCATCACAAGTTATAGGTTTTGTAGGTAAAGACAACCAAGGCATCATAGGACTAGAGGCTAAATATGATGAATACCTAAAAGGAAAACAAGGTAAAATTTTAACAGAAACAGATGCTCGTGGTATAGAACTAAAAAATGGTAATCAAGAAAGATTAGCCCCAATAAATGGGTATACTTTAGTAACTTCTTTAGATATAAACATACAAAAATATGCAGAACAAACGTTAGAAAAGGTTGTTAAAGCAAAAGGTGCAAAAAGAGGCTCTATAATATTAATGAATCCTCAAAATGGCGAAATATATGCTATGGCAAATAAACCTGATTTTAACTTAAATGAACCTTTTATTATAAATGATGAAAATTTAAAATCTAGCTGGGATAATATGTCTCAAAAGGATAAAAATAATGCACTAAATCAAATGTGGAGAAACTTTAGCATTAATGATACATACGAACCAGGCTCAACTTTTAAGGTAATGACTTCTGCTATGGGTCTTAATGAAAACTTAATAACACCAGAAACTAATTTTAACTGTGGTGGTGGAAAAACTGTAGGTGGTAGATATATAAAATGTTGGCGTTCGCCTAGAAGCCACGGTAGCCAAACTTTCGTTCAAGGCGTTCAAAATTCTTGCAATCCTGTATTTATGGAAGTTGGCGAAAAATTAGGAGCTGATAAATTTTATGAATATATGAAGATTTTTGGATTTAATGAAAAAACTGGTGTAGATTTACCTGGAGAAGCTGTTGGTATAATGCATAAAAAAGAAAAAGTAGGTCCTGTGGAACTTGCAACTATGAGCTTTGGTCAATCTTTTCAAATAACTCCCCTACAGTTATTAAGGGCCATATCTTCTGTTATAAATGGTGGAGAACTTATTACTCCTCATTTTGCTACAAAAATATTAGATGAAAATGGTAATGTTATAGAAGAATTAAATTATGAAAAAGGTAGAAGAACTGTATCTAAAGAAACATCTGAACAAATGAAATGGATATTAGAAAGTGTTGTTTCAGAAGGTACTGGCAACAAAACATATATACCTGGCTTTAGAATTGGTGGTAAAACTGCAACAAGTGAAAAATTACCAAGAAGAAGCGGTAAATATATTGCATCTTTTTGTGCATTTGCACCATCCGAAAATCCTCAGGTTATTGCATTAGTTTTAGTTGATGAACCTCAAGGAGTTTATTATGGTGGGCAAG
>NZ_CAUWHO010000036.1:0-22089 GCF_963558545.1 uncultured Tyzzerella sp.
CAATAATAATGTTTTTGAAGGAAGTTATAATAGTAATTTTTATAATAGCTATAAACATATGTTTGAAAATAAAAAAGAATACTTAAATAATATAAAAACTTTGTACTATAAAAATTTAATTAATATTGGTAAATTTAAGAATAAATATATTAATACAAGCTATTTTAGAAAGTTATCTAAATATTTTGTAGAAAATAATAAAATATGTAGTACAAATACGGATATAAGAAAACAAAATTTATATAACAATACATACAAAACACAGATAGAAATTACTAAAAATTTAGATTATGATTTTATATTTGATAAAATAAAAGAAATGATTACTGACGAAATGATTTTTATGTGTGATATTAAATAGGAGGTGGATATATATATACTTATTTATTGAAATATGAGCACAAACAAGAAATATATCAATTACCTATACCACCTGAAAAAATGATAACAAAATCTTACAATACTAATAAAAAATATGAAACTATTGGTATGGGAGAAGTGAATATTATGAAAGGTATTGGGCTTAGAGAAATATTTATGACTATTATGTTGCCTAATGATTTGCTTTTGCCTTTTGTACAGCCTAGATATTCTCCAAACGTTATAATTGGTAAACCAATATTATATTTAGGGAAGTTTAGAGAGTTTAAGGCTAATAAAAAGCCACTACAACTTTTGATAACAAGAATTTTACCTAATGGAGAAGAAATATTTAAGGGGAATATAAATGTAACATTAGAGGAATATATAGTATATGAAAATGCTGGAGAAGAAGGAGATTTTTTAGTTGATTTAGTTTTTAGAGAATATGTGGAGATAAAAGAAGAAACATTAACATTGTCAGATAAAAATAATAATGTATACAACATTACTACTAATAGAACTTCTAAAGAACCTAATAAAAGCTATACTGTTAAATCTGGTGATACTTTATGGAAGATTGCTAAAAGGGAGCTTAATGATGAAACAAAATATAAACATATTATGCAATTAAACAATATAACAGACCCTAAAAAATTGAAGGTTGGAACTGTTTTAAAGCTATATTAAGGGAGGTATTTATATAAAAATAATTATATATTCTGAAGGTGGTATAGTTGACATAACTAATAGGATAATAGATAAAATAGCTATAAAAAGTAATTATAAATATCAGCCAACAAAATTACAATTAAGTATATTATTAGATAATAATATTAAGTTTTATGAAGGAGATAGCATATGCCTAAAAACTGATGAAAATAATATATTTTTAGGGTATATATTTACTAAAAAAATAATATGTAATGAAATAATTAGTATTACTGCATATGATTCTATAAGATATTTTATTACTAGAGATACCTATATATATAAAAATAAAACAGCTAGCCAAGTATTAAAAATGATTTGTGCCGATTTTGGAGTAGAAACAGGAAGTATAGAAGAAACAGGTTATATTATACCTTATAGAATAGAAGAAAATCAAACTATATTAGATATTATATATACTGCACTTGAACTAACAAAAAGTTTTAATAATAAAAAATATATTCTTTTTGATGATTTTGGTAAAATAACTTTGAAAAGCTATGAAAATATGAAATTACCTATTTTAATAGATTGTGATAAATACGCAATTGATTATTATTATACAACTTCAATTGATAAAAATGTTTATAATTCTGTAAAAGTTTCTGTTAAAAATAAAAAAACTAAAATAATATCTACCTATTTAGAAGAGGATATTAATAATAAAAATAAATGGGGAACTCTTAGAAAATTTGAACGATTACCTAATGATTTTAACAGTGTACAGGCTAAAAATTATGCCAAAAATATACTTAATGTACACAACAAAATAAATGAAAATATTGAAATTATATGTTTTGGTGATTATAGGATAAGAGCTGGTAGTTTGATAGATATAGTGGTTAATAAAAACCTAAGGAATATGATTGTTAAAGAGTGTATACATACTATAAAAAATAATGAGCATACAATGAAAATTGTTTTAGGTAATGTATAGGAGGAGATATGAATTTTTTAGACATAATAAAATCTAGTATTTTACATACTATAAATTCTATAAAATTTGTAGAAACTTACATAGGTGAGGTTATTGAAGAAGAAATATTAAAAATAAAATTAGATGAAAAAATATTTATTACGGAAGATGAAATAATAAGAACAAGTAATTTTGGTGGAGTTATAAAAAAGGGTACAAAATTATTTATTATTAGAGAGAGTGGTGGGCAAAGATTTTTTATAGTAGATACTATAACAGATAAAAAAATTGATGATAAATAGATTTAAGGAGGGGAAATGTTACCTAATAAAAATAATATTAATAATATTAGCATTATAACAATGCCTTCTAAAACATATAAAATAGATTTTGATAAAAATATAGCTAGAGGACTGTTTAATGAAATAAAATCTTTAACTCAAGCTATATATAAAATATTAATAACAAAAAGATATAAATATGAAATATATGACTGGAATTATGGTATAGAAATAGATGATTTAATAGGTATGCCTAAAGAGTATGTAAAAATAGAAATAGAAAGGCGTATAAAAGATGCTTTATCTATTGATGATAGAATACTAGATGTTTATGATTTTGAATTTTTTGATGTGTATAATGACAGATGCAGTTTATGTACTAATTTTATAGTAAAATCTATTTTTGGTGATTTTAATTTTAGTTTGGAGGTTTAATTATGTATGAGCAAATGACATTTAACAATATATTAAAAAGAGCTATGGAAAAAGTATCTAATGATTTTGACAAAAGGCAAGGCTCTATTATATATGATGCTTTAGCTCCTATATGTGCAGAGCTTGCACAAGCTTATATTGAACTGGATAGAGTTTTAAAAGAAGGATTTGCAGATACTGCTAGTAGACATTATCTTATAAAAAGAGCTATGGAAAGAGGACTTAAACCATTTCCTGCTACACATTCTGTTATTTTAGCAAATTTACAAGGAAATATAAATTTAAAAGGTGGAGAAAGATTTTCTACTGATGATGAAGTAAATTTTTATTACATAGGTGAAAAAGAAGAAGAATACTACAAACTAAAATGTGAACAAATAGGAAGTGAAGGTAACATATCTTATGGAGATTTATTACCTATAGATAATATACCAAATTTGAAAACGGCTAAAATACATAAAATACATATATCAGGTGTAGATGAAGAAGAAACAGAAACTTTTAGAAAAAGATATTTTGAAAGCTTTAGAAGTCAGGCTTTTGGTGGTAATAGAGCAGATTATATAGAAAAGGTTAGATTACTAAATGACGATGAAGATGTTGTAGCTAATGGAGGTATTGGAGGTATAAAAGTATATCGTGTACCTAATGGTGGTGGTACAGTTAAAGTAGTTATAACAAACAATAGCTATAATGAACCTACACAAGATTTATTAGATATAGTACAAGAAAAAATAGACCCGATACAATATACTGGTGAGGGTATGGGAATTGCTCCTATTGGACATTTTGTAACTATTGAACCTGTAAAGCCTATAACTATAAATATAGAAACAGAAATTGACTTAAAGCCCGGATACCAAATAGATGATATAAAAGGGTATATAGAGGAAAGTATAGAAAATTATATACAAGAACTTTGTAAAACTTGGGAAGAAAATAATAGTATAATTATTAGAATAAGCCATATAGAAAGTAATATATTAAATATTTTAGGTATTGAGGATATAAGAAACACTAAAATAAATGAAAATATGGAAAATTTTATATTAGATGAGTATTCTATACCTTTAAGAGGTGATATAAATGTTACTTAATTATTTACCATATTTTATGCAAAATATAGAAGAAATTAAAAAAATAATGTACATAAGTGAGCCAGAAATTGAAACTATAAATAAAAATATAGAAATACTATTAAATGATTTATTTGTTTTAGAATCTAGCCAAAATGCAGTAAATCACTATGAAAAAATGTTAGACATAGTACCTAAGCTTACTGATAGTATAGAAAAAAGAAAATATGATATATTAGCATTATATAATCAAACTTTGCCATTTACTTTAGAAAGTTTACAAGAAAAATTAAGTTCTATATGTGGTGAAGATGGTTATATTTTGGAAATGATATATGATAAATTTATTTTAAATGTAAAAATATCATTAAAAAATAAAGAGCTATTTACAACTGTTAATAATTTGTTAGAATTGATTGTACCTGTTAATTTAATAATAAATTCTACATTAGATTATAATGTTTGGGAAGATTTACATAAATATAAATGGGGACATATTAGTAAATATAAATGGGGGCATATTAAAGATAGTGAAGAAATAAAAAACAAGGTATGATTTTAATCATACCTTATTTTTTATTATTAATTATTTAATGGTTTCATTGTAGGGAATAAAAGTACATCTCTAATAGATGCAGAGTCTGTAATAAGCATAACCAGACGGTCTATACCTATACCTAAACCACCTGTTGGCGGCATACCATATTCCAGAGCTAATAAGAAGTCGTCATCTAGCATAGTTGCTTCGTCATTACCCTCTGAGCGAAGTTTTTCTTGTGCTTCAAATCTTTCTCTTTGGTCTATAGGGTCATTAAGCTCTGAATAAGCATTGGCAAACTCTCTACCTACAATAAATAATTCAAATCTTTCTGTATATTCTGGGTCTGATGGTTTTCTTTTTGAAAGAGGAGAAATATCTACTGGGTGGTCTGTTATAAATGTAGGTTGTATAAGATTATGCTCTACAAATTCATCAAAGAAAAGGCTTAATATATCACCTTTTTGATGATGATTTTCAAATTGGATATTATGTTTTTTAGCTATTTCTCTAGCTTCTTCTACACTATTTATTTCTTTAAAATCTACATTAGAATATTTTTTAACAGCATCTATCATAGATATTTTTTCAAAAGGTTTAGAAAGGTCTAAATCATTACCTTGATATTTTATATTTAAAGTTCCTAAAACATCTTTAGTAACTGTTTTTATTAAACCTTCTGTTAAATCCATCATATCATTATAGTCAGCGTATGCTTGGTAAAGTTCCATTAATGTAAATTCTGGGTTATGCTTAATGCTCATACCTTCATTTCTAAATACACGGCCTATTTCGTACACATTTTCAAATCCACCAACTATAAGGCGTTTTAAAGGAAGCTCTAATGCTATACGCATATATAAATCTAAATCCAATGTGTTGTGATGTGTAACAAAAGGTCTAGCGTGAGCACCACCATATATACTTTGTAAAATAGGTGTTTCTACTTCTAAGAAATTTTTATTATCTAAATAATTTCTAATGCTTTTTATAATTTGAGAACGTTTAAAGAATGAATCTTTAACTTCAGGATTGACAATTAAGTCAACATAACGTTGGCGATATCTAAGGTCTTGGTCTTTAAGCCCGTGAAACTTTTCTGGTAAAATTTGTAAACTTTTAGAAAGAAGAGTAACACTATGTGCTTTTATAGATATTTCTTCTTTTTGAGTTTTAAAAACTGTACCTTTTATTGATATTATATCACCTATATCAAATTTTTTAAATTCTACATAGTCTTCTTCGCCAATTTCATTTTTACTAACATAGCTTTGAATTCTACCATCTCTATCTTGTATATCACAAAAAGATGCTTTACCCATAACACGTTTGCTCATTATACGTCCTGCCACAGCCACATCTTTTTGGTCAAAATTTTCAAAATTATCTTTAATTTCTTTGCTATGATGAGTAACTTCTGCTTTTGTTACTTCAAATGGGTCTTTACCCTTTTCTTTAAGCTCATTTAGTTTGTTATGTCTTATTTGTAAAAGCTCGTTTAATTGTTGTGGATTTTCTGAAATTTGATTTTCATTTGTGTTTTCCATAAAGCTCCTCCTAGTTTATTTCTAATATTTTAAAATTGATAATCCCATCTGGTGTATCAACTTCAACTACATCTCCAACTTTATGTCCTATAATAGTAGAACCAATAGGAGATTCGTTTGAAATTTTACCATTAAATGGGTCTGCTTCTGCTGAACCTACAAGTGTATACTCTATTTCTTCTTCAAATTCTGAATCAAAAAGTTTTATTTTATTACCGATACTTACTGTGTCTGTAACATTACCAGAATCGATAACTTCGGCATTTCTTAACATATTTTCTATTGTTATTATTCTAGACTCTATTTCTGCTTGCTCTTCTTTAGCTGCATCATATTCTGCATTTTCAGAAAGGTCTCCTTGTCCTCTAGCTTCTTTAATTTTTGCAGCAACATCTTTTCTTCTAACAACCTTTAATTCTTGTAATTCTTGTTCTAAATTTTCAAGACCTTCGTGAGTTAAAATTATTTTTTTTCCTTCATTCATTTAACGACACTCCTTAATAAATTTATATAAATATATAATAAACCTAGTATATCCTTAAAATTATAAAACAACTAAAAAATATTGTCAAGAATTTTAAATATAATTTAATAAAATTTGTATGATTAAAGTATATGTATTAAACTTAAGAAAAATAAGATAATTTATTAATTTATGGTATTGACAAATTAATTAGTATTAATTATAATAAGTGTATGAACACAACTAATACACTTATAGAAGGGAGGTATAATATGTTTAATATAGATTTTAGAAATCCAAAACCTATATATGAACAATTAGTAAATAATATAGAAAAACTGGCTATAAAGGGTATATTAAAGCCAGACGAACAATTGCCAAGTGTTAGGCAATTAGCTATGGAGCTATCTATAAACCCTAATACTATACAGCGTTCTTATACTACATTAGAAAGCAAAGGAATAATATATTCTGTAAAAGGTAGAGGTAGCTTTATATCCCCTAATTGTAAAGATGCTATAAATGATAGGCTTGAGATTATAAAAAATGAAATAAAAGCACTTATATATGAGGCTAAAGATATAGGTGCAACAGATGATTTAATTTTAAGTTGGTTTAAGTGAGAGGAGAATTTATATGATACAAGCTTTAAATGTAACAAAGAAATTTGAAAATATGTTAGCCGTAGATAATGTTTCTGCAACTATAAAAAATGGAAATGTTTTTGGGCTTATAGGGACTAATGGTGCAGGTAAATCTACATTTTTAAGAATGATATCGGGAATATTAAAGCCAGATAGTGGGTCTATAAAAATAAATGATAAAGATGTTTTTGATAATCCTGAAGTAAAAAGTAAGTTTTTTTATATATCAGATGAGCAATTTTTCTTTAGTAACTCTACACCACAAGATATGAAAAACTATTATAAAACTATTTATAAAAATTTTGATGTAGATAGATATAAAAAGCTTATGGGTTCTTTTAATTTAGATGAAAAGAGAAAAATAAAAACATTTTCAAAAGGTATGAAAAAGCAAGTTTCTGTTATATGCGGCATATGTGCAAAAACAGATTATCTATTTTGTGACGAAACATTTGACGGGCTAGACCCTGTTGTTAGACAGGCTGTAAAAAGTCTTTTTGCACAGGATATAGAAGAAAGAAACCTTACACCTGTTATAGCATCTCACAATCTTAGAGAAATTGAGGATATATGTGATAATATAGGGCTTTTACATAGGGGAGGTATGTTATTATCAAAAGATTTAGATGAGCTAAAGCTAGACATACATAAAGTGCAAATAGTTTTTAAAGAAGGAATACCAAAAGATATATATAATAATTTAGACATAATGAAAACAGAGAGTAGGGGCTCTTTAAATGTTCTTACTATAAAAGGTAATATGGAGTATATAAATGGATATTTAGCTAGTTTAAACCCTATATTTTTTGAAATGTTACCATTATCATTAGAAGAAATATTTATAGCAGAAACGGAGGGAATAGGATATGACATCAAATCACTTATCATTTAAATTATTTAAAGAAGAATATAAAAAATATATATGGGCGTTAGCTTTAACTATTGTAGGATTTATATTTTCTAAAATAATTTTACCTTTATTAGATTATTCTAATTATTTAAGAGAGAAAAAATTAGGTACAGTAGAAGATTTGTTGTTACACAAACTTAAATCATTAAATACTTATTTGACAATAGACAATGAATTTAATAAAGTTATAGTAATAGGATTATCTGTTATTATGGGTACAGTAATATTTTCTTATTTACATAGCAAGAAAAAAGTAGATTTTTATCATTCTTTACCAATATTAAGAAGCAAGTTGTTTTTTCTAAAATATATTTTAGGTATATCTATTGTAGTGCCTGTAATAATAATATCACAGGTTATATTATATACTATATTTAAAGTGATTTTAGGTAGTGAGATAGTAGCGTTTAAGGAAGTTTTAGAAGCTATAATGGTTGACACAATAATTTTTATACTTCTATATTCTATCACAGTATTTGCAAATGTACTAGCTGGTAATACAATAATAGGTTTTATTTTATCAACTATTTTGATTAATCTTTTTAGTATTGTTAGTATTGTTATTATAACTTTATCAGGCATATTTTTTAGCCCAATAATAGAACTAAATAATACTAGTATGTATCAACTTATTTATAATCCTTTAATTTTTTATATTTCGTTAATGGACACAAACATATATTTAGAGGATAATAAAATAAGTATATTAATTGGATATGTTGTAGCAACTATAATAATTGGTATTGTAAGTTTAATATTATTTAAAGTTAGAAAAAGTGAAAAATCAGGTGAATGTATATCATTTAAATATGCTAAAACTATTTTTAAATATTTAGGTGTTTGTTCAGGTTCATTTTTAGTAGGTTTTATGTTTTGCACAATATCTTATAGTACATTTACTTTATATTTAGGTATTATCATAGGTTGTATTATATTACACTGCTTAGTAGAAATTATATACGAGTTTGATTTTAGAGCTATATTTAAAAATTGGTATAGTATAATTGGTTGTATTGCTATATGTATTGTAGTTACATCTATATATCAATTTGATATTTTTAAAAGGTTAGAATATGTTCCTAGTATAGAAAAAGTAGAAAATATAAGTATTGATTTTATGGGAAATTCAGAAGAAGCAAAAAATATAGATAACAAAGAAATTATACAATCATCAATACAAGTACATAAAAATTATGTAGAAACTGGAATAGATTTAAATAGATATGTAACTAATGGTGTTAAATTGACATATAAATTAAAAAATGGAAATATTTTATCAAGATTTATAGGCTTTGACTATGAAGATTTACAAGATGAAAATAGCTATTTACAAGAAATACTTAATAGTAAAGAATATATTGAACAAGCATATCCAGCCATTTATAGAACGGATATACATATAGATAAGATGTATCTAATAAATAACAAGGGTGATACAATTGATTTACGAAATGATAAAAAATTATTAGATAATATTAGAAAAGATATAGAAGAAAATGGAATTTATAGTCAAAATGAAGAAGCTTTATTTAAAGTATATTTTGGGATTTATAGAGCTTGGGAATATGATTTTAGATATGGAGAAAATGCAATTTATATAAATAGTAACTACAAAAATACATTAAAATATTTAGAATCTTTAAATATATATCCACAAGATATTAAATTGGAAGATGTTAAATACATAAATATTGAAGATATTAAAATAGAAGACAAAGAAGATATTAAAAATATTTTGGAAGAATATAAAGTAAGTCAGTTATTACAATTTAACCAATATAAAGACCCTACAGTTTATACAGTACTATATTTAGTTGACAAAGAAGATAGACGTATATCTATTACAGTTAGTGCAGAACTTTATAAAGGACTAGAACAAAAATATAAAATAGACTAAAAAATTTGTTTAGTTTAGATATAAATTTAAATTTAAAATACTAATTAAATTAAAGGTTAAAGAGATTTCTTTAGCCTTTTTTATATAATTAACATATGTGTTATTATTTTATATTGACAATATAATAAATATTAAATATAATGTTAGTACACTAACAAATAAGTGAGGATATTAAAATGTGTGAAGAAGAAAGTATTATTTTAAAAATAAGAAAGGTGTCTAATCTTCTTAAAAGATATGCGGAAGATATTATTAATAGGCATCATCAATATAATTTGACAAGTAGGCATATAGTTATTGCTAAATATTTACTTGAAAATCAGGACAAAGATATTTTTCAAAAAGATATAGAAGAAAAATTTTGTATAAGACGTTCTACAGTTACCTCTATATTAAATGTTATGGAAAAAAACGGCATTATAAAACGTGAACGTGTAGGGTGTGATGCAAGGCTTAAAAAGGTTGTATTAACAGAAAAATCTAAGGCTATCCATAACAATATTGTATCTGAGATAATTAAAATGGAACAAACGGTTTTAAAAGGTATAGATGATGAAGAACTTAAAAATTTTTATAAGGTATTGGAAAAAATAGAAAATAATATTAAGTAGTATTTTATTAAAATAAGGGGGTAATTTATGATTAAAACATTGTTAAAATCTGTTAGAGAATATAAAAAAGATTCCATATTAGCTCCATTGTTTATGATAGGTGAGGTTGCTATGGAAGTTTTAATACCTTTTTATATGGCAAAGCTTATAAACAATGGGATAGAAGCACAAAATATGGAATATATAGTAAAGATAGGAGTATTTCTTGCTATATTGTGTATTATATCTTTATCTTGTGGTGTGTTATCAGGTAAATATGCAGCATCGGCAGCATCTGGATTTTCTAAAAATTTAAGAAAAGATATGTACTACAATATACAAAAATTTTCATTTAACAATATAGATAAATTTTCTACATCTAGTATAATAACAAGGCTTACAACAGATGTAACTAATATACAAAATGCTTATCAAATGATTATAAGAGTTGCTGTAAGGAGTCCTGTTATGTTATTTTCTTCATTTTCTATGGCCTTTTATCTTAATCCAAAGTTATCTATTATATTTTTAGTAGCCATAATTATTCTTGGAATTAGCTTATATATTATAATAAAAAATGTTTATCCAATTTTTCAAAAAATATTTAAAGTATATGATAAATTAAATAGTGTTGTACAAGAAAACTTATATGGCATAAGGGTTGTAAAATCTTATGTTAGGGAAGATTTTGAAGAAAGTAAGTTTAAAGAGGTTGCAACAGATTTATTTGAAAAGTATGTAAAAACAGAAAAAATAGTTGCTTTTACAAATCCATTAATGAACTTAGTTATATATGGTGCGTTGATAGGCTTAGCTTGGTTTAGTGCAAAATATATAATACAAGGAGATATGCAAACAGGAGAATTAACAACACTTATTACTTATTCTACACAAATTTTAATTAGTTTAATGATGTTATCTATGATACTTGTTATGTTAGTTATGTCTAAAGCATCGGCAGAAAGAATAGTAGAAATATTAAAAGAAGAAACAGATATTAAAAATAATAATATGGCTAAAACAGAAGTAAAATCTGGAGATGTAAGCTTTAGAGATGTTAGCTTTAGCTATACTAATGATAAAAACAAATGTTGTCTTATAGATATTAATTTGGATATAAAAGAAGGAGAAACAGTTGGTATAATAGGTGCAACAGGTAGCTCAAAAAGTACATTAGTACAGCTTATACCTAGACTATATGATACATTAAGTGGGACTGTATATGTTGGTGGAGAAGATGTTAAAAATTACGACTTAGAAGCACTTAGAGAAAGTGTTGCTATGGTGTTGCAAAAAAATACACTCTTTTCTGGTACTATAAAAGAAAATTTACGTTGGGGTAATGAAAGTGCAACAGATGAAGAAATGGAAAGAGTATGCAAGCTTGCCTGTGCACACGATTTTATACAAGAATTTGAAAATAAATATGACACACATATAGAGCAAGGTGGTACTAATGTATCTGGTGGACAAAGACAGAGACTTTGTATTGCACGTGCATTACTTAAAAAGCCTAAAATACTAATTTTAGACGATTCTACAAGTGCCGTTGATACAAAAACAGACGCTTTAATAAGAGAAGCATTTAAAAATGAAATACCTAATACTACAAAAATAATTATTGCTCAAAGGGTATCCTCTATACAACACGCAGATAAAATTATAGTTATGGAAGAAGGTAAAATAGATGCAATAGGGACTCACCAACAATTGCTTAAAGATAACGAGATATATATGGACATTTATAGACTTCAACAGAAAGGAGGTAATGAAAATGCATAAAGGAAAAACTCCTATAAACGTAGATAGAAAATCTATTGATAAAAATACTATAAAAAGATTAATGTCTTATATGAAAGTATATAAACTAAAATTTAGTATAGTTATAATATGTATTATATTAACATCTATTGTTTCTGCTGCTAATGCTACGGCTATAAGGATATTAATAGATGATTATATTACACCTTTAATAGGTGTAGAAAATCCATCATATGTTGGTATAGTTAAAGTAATTAGCATACTTATAACCATATTTTTAATAGGGGTTATAGCTTCATTTATATACACTAGGATAATGGTTGATATATCCCAAAGTATACTTAATAAAATACGTAATGATATGTTTTCTCATATGCAAAAATTACCTATAAGATATTTTGATACAAATTCTCACGGAGATGTTATGAGCCATTATACAAATGATGTAGATTCTTTAAGGCAAGCCTTATCACAAAGTATACCACAGTTATTTTCTGCTATTATAACAGTTACTAGTGTTTTTGTAACTATGGTTTCCACAAGTTTATATTTAACATTGTTTGTAATTTTATTTTTATGTTTTCAGTTATATTGTGTTAAAGAGGTTGCTGGCAAAAGCTCAAAATATTTTAGAGCACAGCAAAAAGCTTTAGGTGAGCTTAATGGATATATAGAAGAAATGATAAATGGGCAAAAGGTTGTAAAGGTATTTTGTTATGAAGAAAAGGCTAAAGAAGAATTTGATAAGAAAAATAATAACCTTAGGGAAAATACTTATAAAGCTAATACTTTTGCAAATACAATAATGCCTATGACAAACAATTTAGGTATATTACAATATATATTACTTGCTATTATTGGTGGTGCTTTAGCTATAAATAATATTGGTGGAGTAACAATAGGAGCTATTATTGCATTTTTAATGCTTAGTAGAAGTTTTAATGCACCTATTGCACAAGTGTCCCAACAAATGAACTTTATAGTAATGAGTTTAGCAGGTGCTAAAAGGATATTTGAGCTTTTAGATGAAAAAATAGAAGAAGATACGGGATATGTAACATTAGTAAATGCTAAATATGAAAATGGTAACCTTGTTGAAGTTAAAGAAAGAACAGGTATTTGGGCGTGGAAGCACCCTCATAAAGACGGTAGCTTAACTTATACACAGCTTACAGGAGAAGTAGAATTTAATGATGTAGATTTTGGATATACAGAAGAAAAAATTGTACTTCATAATGTTACATTAGATGCAAAACAAGGACAAAAAATAGCATTTGTTGGAGCAACAGGTGCTGGTAAAACTACTATTACAAATCTTATAAATAGATTTTATGATATAGCAGATGGTAAAATTAGATATGATGGTATTAATATTAATAAAATTAAAAAGCCAGATTTAAGGCGTTCTTTAGGAGTTGTTTTACAAGATACAAATCTTTTTACGGGAACAGTTATAGAAAATATAAGATATGGTAACCTTAATGCTACCGATGAGGAATGTATAGAGGCTGCAAAAAAGGCAAATGCACATCATTTCATAGAGCTTTTAAAAGACGGGTACAACACAGTTATATCTGGTAGTGGAGAAGGTTTATCTCAAGGGCAAAAACAACTTTTATCTATTGCAAGAGCTATTGTTGCAGACCCTCCAGTTATGATACTAGATGAAGCTACATCTAGTATAGATACACATACAGAGGCAATAGTACAAAAAGGTATGGATATGCTTATGAATGGTAGGACAGTTTTTGTTATTGCTCATAGATTATCAACTATACAAAATTCAGATAAAATTATAGTTTTAGATAAAGGTAGAATAATAGAATCTGGCAATCATAATGAACTAATAGAGCAAAAAGGTAAATATTATCAGCTATATACTGGTGCAATAGAAATGGATTAATTTTAAAAATATAAAACTCCACCTACATAATATAGGTGGAGTTTTATATTTTAAGACAACTATAAAGTAGATAAAATAACTTTACATTTGCCAGTAATATTATATTCTCCATAACTAGCAGGTATAAAGATAGATTCTCCTTTTTTTACATCTAAAGTTTCTTTACCAGAAATGGTACAAGAACCATCTAAAATAGTAATACAGTTAAATGTAGTGTTGTCACAGTTTAAAGTAGCATTAGTTTCTATATTTAATAAATCTACATTAAAATATTCACAGCTAGATAAATTACCTTTTTCGTATCCATCAAATTTATTTAATGTATATTCTTTTTTAGCATTTTTAGCAGCCTCTAGTTTAGTAACGTCAAGAGCTTTATCTATATGCAGTTCTCTAGTTTTACCATCAGCACCAACACGTCCAAAATCGTATATTCTATAAGTAACATTTGAGCGTTGTTGTATTTCTGCAATAACAATTCCTTTTCCTATAGCGTGCATTGTACCTGGAGTTATAAAGAAAACATCTCCTGCTTTTACATCTACCTCATTAACTAGCTCTTCTAAGCTATTGTTTTCTATAGCTTGCTTAAACTGTTCTTTAGTTATATCTTCTTTAAATCCATATATTAATTTAGCATTAGGCTCGGCATCTATAATATACCACATTTCTGTCTTTCCAAAGTCATTTTCATTTTTTAATGCGTATTCATTATCTGGGTGTACTTGTATAGATAATGCGTCTTTAGCATCTATAAATTTAATTAAAATAGGTATATCTTTATCTAAAGAGCATTTACTACCTAAAACTTCTTTACCATATTTTTCTACATAAGAAAGTAAAGTTTCACCTTTATAACTACCACTATCTATAATAGTAAGACCATCTTTATGAGTAGAAAGTTCCCAGCTTTCTGCTACTTTATCTAAAGAGCATTCTTTACCATATACAGTTCTTAGCTTAGTTCCTCCCCAAAGATAATCTTTAAAACTTGGTTGTAATTTAAACATTTGTAATCACCTCTATAATTATTTTACATATTTATTATAAATTAATTAAAATAAAGTGTAAATAGATAGTTTTAAAAATTATGTTTATACTATAATATAAAAAGTTTTAGTATGTTAAAATAAATAAATAAGTAAAAAAGCCCTTAAGGGCTTTAAAACAATGTATCTATAAATTTTTTATTTACAATTAAGTTAATCTTATATTTTATAATAAAATATAAAAATTTTGTTATATAGTTATTCGTTTTGTTGAGTTAAAACTTCTGTTGGGTCTTTTGGCGTATCATCTTTTAATACTTTAAAGTCTAAATGAGAGCCAAGAGCAACTCCATATTTTGAAGGGTTAGAAACCTTGCCAATAATCTGACCTTCATCTACAATATCACCTACAGAAACAGATACGTTTTCTTCTAGTTGGCTGTATGTAGATACCCAGCCGTTACCGTGATTAATAGAAACTGTTTGTCCTAGCTCGTCATCTACAAAAATATTTTCCACAATACCTTCTGCAGTAGCCTTAACATCTGTACCAACAGGAGCAGCTATACATATAGAATCACTTACTTTATATTGGTCTAGTGTTTTATCATATACAGATGTTGTCATATCAAATTTTGATACTATGTTTCCAAAAACAGGCCAAGACATTTCTTGCTCATCATCAAATAGGCTAAAAACTTTATCATCTTGTTTTGCCGAAGTACTATTATTAGTTGCTTTTGTTGTAGATTCTGTTGCAGGTTCTGTTGAAGTTTCTTCTTTTTTAGTGGTAGTTTCATTTAAGCTTTGTTTATTTTCATTTTGTTTTATAGATGTAGAACTTTCTGTTAATGTTTCTGTTTCTTTATAGCTTTTAACATCGCTTTTATTAACTGGTTCTAAATAAGGTTCTTCTTCTGATTTTGCTAATTGTTTGTTTTCATTAGTAAAATTATTATAAGAAAAGTAAATACTTGCTACAATGGCAATAGCTATAAAAGAGCATAATGCAATAGAAAATCCATTCTTTTTAAAAAAATTATTACTGTTATTCATTAATAACACCTCCAATGTTATTATTAACTTAGTTGTAAATATTATTCAAATTTAAAAAATTTTTTTGATAAAAATAAAAAAACACTTTAAATAATTTTATTTTTTTAGTATAATATATAAAAATAACTATTAATGGAGGATTGCTATGTCTGGTATAAAGCTTATAAATATAGGATATGGAAATGTTGTATTAGCTAATAGAATTATATCTATAGTAAGTCCAGAATCAGCCCCTATAAAAAGAATTATACAAGAAGCAAGAGATATAGGTAAGCTTATCGATGCTACATATGGTAGAAGAACAAGAGCTGTAATTATAACAGACAGCGACTATATAATATTATCTTCTATACAGCCAGAAACTATGGCTAATAGGATTGTTGCTAAAGAAAATACCGACTCTTATCAAGATAAATTTGATATGGAATAAAAACTTAAAGGAGAGTAAATAATGAATAACAAGGGATTGTTGGTTATAATATCTGGTCCTTCTGGTGCTGGCAAAGGTACTGTTGTGTCTGAGCTTATAAAAAACAAATCATATGCCTTATCTACATCTATTACTACTAGGCAAGCTAGAGAAGGTGAGATAGATGGTATACATTATTTTTTTAGAGGTACAGAAGAATTTAAAAAAATGGTAGAAAAAAATGAACTTTTAGAATATGCAGAATTTTGTGGAAACTACTACGGAACACCTATGTTTTATGTAGAAGAACAACTACAACAAGGTAAAAATGTTATATTAGAGATAGAGGTTCAAGGGGCTTTGCAAGTTAAAGAAAGATATAAAGAGGCTATACTTATATTTTTAACACCACCTAATATATCTGAGCTTAGGAGTAGATTAGAAAACAGAGCTACAGAAACTTTAGAAAAAATTAATATGCGTATGAAAAGAGCTAGAGAAGAGATAAAACTTATTGATAAATACGACTATATTGTTATTAATAAGATTGTAGAAGAAGCTGTTGATAGTATTAATAAGATTGTAGAAAGTGAAAAGATGTCTGCCCAAAGACATATAGATTTAATAAATACATTTTTAGAAGGAGTGGAATAATATGTTAAAGCCATCTTATGCAGAATTAATGGACGTATTAAACAAAAATAGTGATGAGAGTAATGAAATAACTAGTAGATATACAATAGTTATTGCAGCAGCTAAAAGAGCTAGACAAATTATAGAAGGTGATGAGCCTATGGTTACAAACAAACCAGGAAAGCCTGTTTCTACAGCTGTTGATGAAATATTAAATGATAAGATTAAAGTTGTTCCAGAAGGCGAAGGAACTGTTTTATGTTTTGAAAAAGATAATATACAGCCTAAAAAAGATGACAAAGATGATATAGACCTTAATGACATAGAAATTAATGATATGGACCTTAATGATATAGAGGTAGAAAAAGAAGATGAGGAATAGATAATATTAAAAAGTCTTTGGTTACAAAGACTTTTTAATATATTAATTATATAGTAGTAAGGTGAAAACTTATGAAATATGCAGAAGTGATAATTGATATAGCAAACAAAAATGTTGATAGGATATTTCATTATGCTATACCGGAAAATATTAAAGAAAAAATTTGTGTAGGTATGAGAGTTTTTGTGCCTTTTGGTAAAGGAAATCGTATAAGGGAAGGGTATGTTATAGGATTTACAGATAAAACTGATATAGAAGAAAAATATATAAAAAATATATATACACTTCCAGATGAATATATAGTATTTTCTAATAATATGATAGAACTTGCAAAATTTATGGCAGATAAGTATTATTGTAGTTTATCTGAATGTTTACAATGTATTATGCCTAAAATAATAAAAGATAAAACTAATAAATACGCTAATATAAACTATGATTTACATAATATTAATGAAATAATAGATAAAATTTTAAAAAAGAATAATTCCCAAGGTAAAGTTTTAAGTATATTATTAAAAAATGATAATATTAGCATTTATGAAATAAAATCTATTTTAGGCATAAGTTTAAGCCCAATACAAACTTTAGAAAAAAATGGTATTATAAAAATTACAACAAAGCAAATAAAAAGAGATGCTGTAAGTATATCAGATTATGATAAAACATATCATTTAAAGTTAAATGATGAGCAAAGCAATGCTTTAAATTTTATAAAACAAAAAATATGTACAAAAACAAATAAACCTATACTTTTACACGGTGTTACAGGTAGTGGAAAAACAGAAGTTTATTTACAGGTAATAGATGAAGTTTTAAAAATTGGAAAGCAGGCTATAGTGCTTGTGCCAGAAATATCTTTAACACCTCAAACAGTAGAAAGATTTATAGGAAGATTTGGAAATAAGGTTAGTGTTACCCATTCTAAATTAAGTGACGGAGAAAGATTTGACCAGTGGAAAAAAGCTAAAGATAATGAAATATCTATTATGGTAGGTGCTAGGTCTGCTATATTTACTCCATTTGAAAATTTAGGTGTAATAATAATTGATGAAGAGCACGAATCTACTTATAAGTCAGAAAGCACACCTAAATATGATATAAAAGAGATAGCAGAACAAATATGTAATTTAACAGGTGCAACATTAGTGCTTGGTAGTGCAACCCCTAGCATAAATACATACTATAAAACTCAAAATGGAGAGTACGACCTTGTTTATATAAATAATAGAATAAATAATAGTATGCCACAGGTGAATGTTATAGATATGCGAAAAGAGCTAGAAAAAGGCAATATGTCTATATTTAGTAAGGCTCTTTTTGATGCAATAAAAGAAAACCTTGACAATAATATGCAAACTATATTATTTTTAAATAGGCGAGGACATTCTACTTTTGTATCTTGTAGAAAATGTGGATATGTTATGGAATGTAAAAACTGTAATGTAAGCTATACATACCATCTTAAAGAGAAAAAACTTATATGCCATTATTGTAATAGTGTAGAAAATATACCTAATATTTGTCCTAGCTGTAATTCTAAATATATAAGATATTTTGGGACTGGAACACAAAAAATAGAAGAGCAAATTAATAAGTATTTTAAAAATGCTAGAGTAATGAGAATGGATATGGACACTACCTCTAAAAAAAATAGCCATCAAAATATTTTAGAAGATTTTAAAAACCATAAAGCAGATATATTAATAGGTACTCAAATGATAGCAAAAGGATTAGACTTTCCTAAAGTATCTTTAGTAGGTGTTATAGCATCAGATATTACCTTAAACACAGGAGATTATAAAAGTGCTGAAAACACATTTCAACTTTTAACACAGGTTTCAGGTAGGGCAGGTAGAGCAGAAGATAAAGGTAGAGTTTTTATACAAACATATAATCCAGACCATTATAGCATACAATTTGCAAAAAACAATGATTATAAAGGATTTTATGAAAAGGAAATATTGGAAAGAAAAATAATGTTTTATCCACCATTTTCAAATATATTTTTTATAATGATATGTGGAGAAGATGAAAATTCTGTAATAAATGCTATAAATTTTCTACATAAGGTAATGATATATTACAACCAAAAAACTAATTTTTATATATCAGATGTAGCTAAAGCATATATTTATAAATTGAACAAACATTATAGATATAAAATATTAATAAAAGCAGAAGAAGAAACAAGGCTAAAAAATTTTGTTTTATATTGTGTAAATATTTTAAAAAACAAAATAGATGTTAGTAGCCTAAATATAATATTAAATTTAAATCCAAATTATATACAATAAAGGAGAGTAAAAATGGCACTTAGAAAAATAAGACTATCAACAGATGATATACTTAGGAAAAAGTCAAAAGAAGTAGTAGAAATTAATGATAAAATATTAGAACTTTTAGATGATATGGCAGATACTATGTATAATGCTAATGGAGTAGGATTAGCTGCTCCACAGATAGGTGTTCTTAGGCGTGTTATTGTTATTGATATTGGAGAAGGCCTTATTGAGCTTATAAACCCAGTTATTATAGAAACAGATGGAGAGCAGTTTGGAGAAGAAGGTTGTCTTAGTGTTCCTGGTAAATTGGGAGATGTTAGAAGACCTAACTATTGTAAGGTAGAGGCGTTAAATAGAGATGGAGAAAAAATAGTAGTAGAAGGTGAAGGGCTTATGGCTAGAGCTTTATGCCACGAAATAGACCATCTTGAAGGAATACTTTATATAGATAAGGTAGAAGGTATAATAGAAGATATATAAGGAGTGATTTTTTTGAATATAGTTTTTATGGGCACACCAGATTTTGCTGTTGAAAGCTTAAAAAAGCTTATAGAAAACCATAATGTTATTGCTGTAATATCTCAACCAGATAAACCAAAAGGTAGAGGGAAAAAACTTTTTAATACACCAGTAAAACAGTTTGCAATTGATAATGGGATAGAAAAAATTTATCAACCAGAAAAAGCAAGAGATGAAAGTTTTGTTAAGGAGCTTAAAAGTTTAAATGCAGATTTATTTGTAGTAGTAGCTTATGGGCAAATATTATCAGAAGAAGTATTAAATATACCTAAATATGGTTGTATTAATGTTCACGGTTCTTTACTTCCTAAATATAGAGGTGCTGCTCCTATACAATGGGCTATAATAAATGGAGAAGAAAAAACAGGTGTAACTATTCAGTATATGGAAAAAGGTGTAGATACTGGAGATATGATATTAAAAGAAGAAATAGTTATAGAAAAAACAGAAACATATAAAACTCTTTATGACAAAATGAGCGTAGTTGGGGCAGAAGCTCTTATAAAAGCAATATATCTAATAGAAACAGGAAATGCTAAGCCAGAAAAACAAGACCACGATGAAGCTACTTTTGCTCCTATGATAAATAAAGAAATGGGACATATAGACTGGAATAATAATTCTAAAGATATAATAAATTTAATAAGAGGTATAAACCCTATGCCTATGGCTTATACTGTATATAAAGATGAAGTTTTTAAAATAAGTGAAGCTGAAGAAGTTACAGGATATAGTGGAAATATTGGAGAAATAGTAGATGTACAGAAAGATGGATTTATAGTAAAAACTAAAGACTCTGCTGTAATTATAAAAGAAATGCAGGCTAAAGGTGGAAAAAGAATGAAATCTTCTGATTATTTAAGAGGACATTCTATTGAAAAACAAGTAATATTGTGTTAAAATATTCTTCAATCAAATTTATAAATTATAATAAATTTGATATAATTTTAAAAGGTTGGTGTTTATTATGTATTTACCTGGTATATTTTTTGACCCTACTATGCTTATAATAATACCTGGTATTATAATTGCTAGTATAGCACAGATGAAGATAAATATGGCGTATGAAACATATTCTCGTGTAGCTAATAGCAAAGGACTAGTGGGTGCAGAGGTTGCTAAAGACCTTCTAAGAATTGCTGGTATTTCTGATGTTTCTGTAGAAATGGTAAGAGGAAGATTAAGCGACCATTATGACCCATCTAAAAAGGTTGTAAGGTTATCACAAAGTGTTTATTGTGGAAATAGTGTTGCATCTTTAAGCGTTGCAGCACACGAAGTAGGTCACGCTATACAACATCATTATGGATATATCCCATTAACTATTAGAAGTAGTATAGCACCTGTTGTAAATTTTAGCTCTAAGGCATCTTGGATATTAATAACAATAGGGTTAATATTTGGATTTATGAGTAATAGCCTTATTTTATTACAAATAGGAATAGTTTTATTTACAGTAGTAGTTATTTTCCAATTAATAACTTTGCCAGTAGAGTTTAATGCTTCTAAAAGGGCTTTAGAAATGCTAGAAGAATATTCTTTTTTACAAAAAAATGAAATAAATGGTTCTAAAAAAGTTTTGGGGGCAGCAGCATTGACATATGTTGCAGCAGCATTGACTGGTATATTACAGTTAATAAGGTTGTTAGTTATATTTAATAATAGAGATGATTAAATTATACATTGTTTTTAATAATAAAAAAGAGATATGTTAAACATATCTCTTTTTTATTTATATCAAATAAGATATGACTTATATATATAAAGTAAAAATTATATAAATT
>NZ_CAUWHO010000037.1:0-21704 GCF_963558545.1 uncultured Tyzzerella sp.
TGCTTTATTTTAGCGACTTGATTATATTACCATAACTACTTTTTAATGTCAACACTTTTTTATATTTTTTATTATAAAATATTAAAGGTATAATTAAATTTTTAATTATTAAATAAAACAATAGCTATTTAGTAAGTTTTGTTTTTGTTCCATCTTCTTCAACTATATAAACATTATCTAATATTTCTGTTTTAAACTTTTCTCTAAAGTTTTTTATATATTGTTTTCTAAGTTCCTCTCTTTCTTTCATTTCATCTTCTGTAAGACCTATAGTCTTTGCCTTATTGGCAAGTTCATTTATTCTTATTATAAGTTTATCATTTGTCATATATTATCTCCTTAAATTTTAACTTTATACATTATATAAAATAATTAATGATACTTCTAAAATTTTATTTTTAAATATATATTATAATTTTCCCTTTTTGTAGTATTGTATTCTTAATTATAATAAATCAATTTCTATTCATAAAAACTAATACAAACACTCGTATATAATTTTTCATTTAAAATATAAGTCATATCTTAATTATATTTAATAACAAAAAACCCTAAGTAAACACTTAGGGTAAAACGGAGGACAAGGGATTTGAACCCTCGCGCCGCGTTAACGACCTACTCCCTTAGCAGGGGAGCCTCTTCAGCCACTTGAGTAATCCTCCATAAGATAAGCAGTAACTTTACTGCTTGTTTATTGTATTACATATTTTATGTTTTGTCAATACATTTTTTTATATTTTTTTATTTTTTATTATTCCTGTACCAACTGTCATTTTACCACCATTTAATAAATGTATTTTTATAGCTTTTTGTAGTTTTGTTTTTGGTTGAAATTCTTTTATATCTCCACTGTATCTATCAAATGCCCATTGTAAATAATCATCACTTTCAAAATAATCAACTACTTCATAATCTTTTCTAAAATTATATATACCCCCATCTCTTTTTATAAAATCTCCAAGCTCTTTTCCTAATAGCCAACTAGAACATATAAATTCATATTCTTTGTTAAAATACTTTTTAAAAAAATCTCTTGCTTCTTTATAAGATAAATTTAATTGTTCTCTTGTACATATAGCATCATTTGGTATATGTACATTCAAAACCTGCTCGCCTTTATTAATATTCAATTTTTCAGCTGTATTTTCATCTACATTAAAAATTTCAAATTCTAATTGGCCTACTCTAAATAAAACAAGGGAAATTTGTCTCCAAACCCAAAACCCTCTATCAAAAGTATATTTTCCTGTCCACTTATATGTTTCGTTTATAAACCTAGAGAAACATTTCATTGTATCAATATACACCTTATCACTAATGTTTTTTTCTTTATATTTATCGTAGCTTCTTATAGCAAAAGCTAATAATACTGTCAATTCGCAAATTTTATCGCTATCTAAAGTATCCGTATATTGTTGTAATTTTTTATATGTTTCCTCCGCTTTTCCAAAACAAAAAAAATCATAATAAAACCCACTAATTTCACTTTCATCTATTAAGCAAATTTTTTCTGCTATTAAATTTATTATATTTTTAGGCATTTCTATTTTATAGCAAAAGTCCGATATATTTTCAATATTTAAATATCCCATATAAGCCTCTGTATTTCTAATCATTTTTTTCAAAAATCTCTATTTTTAAGTATCCATCTATTTTCTGTCCATCTAAAGCCTCAATGTTAATAGTATAAACATCTTGTTCGCAATCGCTTTCTTTAATATAAAATTCCATAATATTGTTAGATTTTTTCTCTACTAAAATATCTTGGCTTACTTTTTCAGAGTCTATATTTTCAACAAATAAAGATACATTTTCTTCAGAATTATTTTCAAAATATATACTACAAATTTGATTTTTATATAAAGCTATATCATATTTAAAGTTTTGCATATTATCATCTTTTAATATTGTTTTTTCATAAAAATAATTTTTATTAGGATTATCCTGGATAGCACGAAAATTACTAACCATTGGCGATTCTTCAACTTTAATATCGTGAGTATTTTTTCTAAATGATGTTTGTTGTGTATCATTTTCTGTTGTTTCTTCTACAATTTTTTTAGTATTTTCACTTATATTATCTTCTTCAACTTTAGATGTATTATCAGTTATCCTTTTTTTACTTGCCACTTCATTAGATGTTTTATCTAAGTAGTTTTGAGCATTTTGTTGGTTATTTATTTCTTTTGTTTTTTTCTGTACATCTGTATAATTTTCTAAACTATTTACATTATAAATATCATTTTTAACAGGACTATTTTCCATAATTTTTATTGTATAAAACCCACCTATAAAAAGTATCATTACTGCAGCAACATAAGAATACCTCTTAAAATAAGCTATTTTAGATGATTTTTTCTGTGTTTTTTGTTCATTTTTAATGCTATATAAAATTTTATGTTTTAAATCGCTTGGTGGCTCTATATCTTTAATATTCTTTAATTTTATTATAACTTTTTCTCTCTTATAGTACTCGTCTTGACATTTTTTACAATCTTTCATATGGCTTTCAAACTCTATTGCTTCAGCTTGAGAAATATGATGTTCTATATAATCATACATTTTATTGCAAACTTCTCTACAATTCATTAGCTCTACCTCCTTTACTTTTTTAGAAATAAAAATTATATAGTTTTAAACGTATTTTTATAAAAAATGTTCCATATTAAAATTTAAGCATATTTTTAAGCGTATTCCTTGCACGGTTTAACCTAGACTTTACAGTTCCTATATTAATACCCATTATTTCACTTATTTCATTATAACTAAACCCTTTTATATCCCTTAAAAATACTAATGATTTATTAATTTCATTTAAACTATTTATAGCCTGTTCTATTTCTAAAAATCCTTCTTTTTGTAAAAGAGCACTTTCTGGTGTAGGTTCATCAGAAGGCACATCTAATGAAAAACTATTTTCTTCACCTTCTATCTCTATATCAAGAGATATATTGTTCTTCCCTTTTCTTTTTCTAACTTCATCTATACAAGTATTGTAAGCAATAGTATAAACCCAAGTTTTTATACTCTGCTTGCCCTCACACTTATAAATATTTTTGTATATTTTAATAAATATTTCTTGTGTCATATCTTCTGCATCTGATGTATTATTAAATATTCTATATGCAAGGTTATAAATCATTTTTTCATATTTATCTACAATCTGTGAAAAAGCATCTAAATTGCCTTTTAATATTTCTTCTACAATTTCTATATCCATATAAACCCTCTTTTAAAATAAGATAAAAAACCCTAAAATCCCTATTATAAGACCTAAAATAAAACCAAATAAAACATCTATAGGATAGTGCAATCCTGCTAAAATCCTAAATACACCTGTTATTATTGCCAAAATTATAAAAAATATAAAATATTGAGGCAATATATATGTAAGGGCTAAGGCCAAAACCATAGCGCTGGCAGAATGGTTGCTAGGCATAGAGTTTCCACCTTTATGTGCTACCAAACTAGTTATATTTAATTTTTCAAAGGGCCTTTTAGCTTTTATCTTTTTTCTAAGTATTTTTGCTATAATAATAGTAACTAATGGTACAAATGCATATTTTATTAAAATTTTATATCCAAATTTATGGATATTATAAATAATATATATATAGCCCATTATATACATAATAAAAAATAAATAACAAGAATATATAGTAGTAAAAACTGTTAATTTTTTATGTTTATTACCAAATTTAAATAGTATATCAAATATTTTTTGATTTAGCATTATAAAAGCCAATCTCCTTCAAATACAAACCTTGCTGGCCCTGTCATATAAACATTATTATCTTCTTGGCTCCAAGATATATTTAATGTTCCGCCTAGGAGTTTTACATCTACATTTTCTCTATGGCACTTTCCATTTAAAAATGATGCTACCACTGTTGCACAAGTCCCTGTACCACAAGCAAATGTTTCTCCACTTCCTCTTTCAAAAACACGCATTTTAAGGTTATTGTTATCTAAAACCTCTACAAATTCTATATTAGCTCTTTTAGGAAATGCAGGGTTACTTTCTAAAATAGAGCCATATTTATCTACATCAAAGTTATCTACATCATCTACAAATGTGATAGCGTGAGGATTTCCCATAGATAAACAAGTAAATATAAACTCTTTATCTAAAGCCTTTAATTTTAAATTTTTTACAATTTCTTCATCTGATATAACAGGTATATCTTTAGGGTTAAATATAGGGCACCCCATATTTACTTTAACATCTAAAACAGCACCTTTATCATCTTTAAAAAATTCTAAAGTTTTTATACCTGCTAAAGTTTCAACAGTTATTATATCCTTTTTCACAATATTTTTGTCGTGTACAAATTTACCAACGCATCTTATACCATTACCACACATTTCAGATTCAGAGCCATCACTATTAAACATTCTCATTTTACAATCTGCTACATCAGAAGGCATAACAAGAATAAGCCCATCAGACCCAACTCCAAAGTTTCTATTGCTCATATTTTTAGAAAGTTCGCTAGGGTCTTCTACATTTTCTTCAAAACAATTTATATATACATAATCATTTCCACAGCCTTGCATTTTTGTAAACTTCATATATATCCTCCAAAATATTAAATAACTTTAAAAAACTGTTCAAATTTACTTATAATAACAAAATTACCTTTTACTTTTAATCTTCCAAGCATAAATGCTTTTTGCAGTGTACATTTTCCGCTAAGCACTTCTTCCCATACAATACTATCAGATATAATAGTAACATCTGCCGAAGGGAAAGTTCCTTCACTATAATTACATTCACCATTTTTTATAACAATAAATCCATTAAAATTCTCTTTACCAGATATACTAACCTGCATAACAATGTTTATATCTCCTGCAAGTTGAGGTTGAAAATAATGATGTAGGCTCTGAGTTTTTTGCTTTAGAGTACTTATACTTGGCGATATATCATTAGATTTGTTATTATTATATTTTACATATTCACTTAGTTGCCTTTTAATATTATTTTCTTCTTCATATTTTTGTCCCAAAAGCTTTGCTATATGGTCTATGTCCTCTTGAGGAGCTATATTATTATTATCTATTTGGTTATTAAACTGACTGTTATTAAACTGACTGTTATTAAATTGATTGTTCTGGTTTTGATTTAAGTATTGGTTATTGCTTTGTAATATACCATTATCAGCATTAATATTGTTATTTACGTTACTAACATTACTTTCTTGTTGACTTTTATAATGCTTTAATATTTCATTAATGTTATTTTTAGGAACATTATTATAATTGGTATTATTAGCTTGTCTTTCTATATTATTATCAATTTCCTTTTTATATAAATTAGCAACTTGGTTACCTGTCAAACTTTTTATTGGTTTATCATCTTGTTTTATAAGATTTTCTATGGATATTTCATCATTTTGTACATTAAAATTAAATGCAGGTTTTTGCATTCTAACATTAGGATTTTTAAATGGGTTTGAAGTAAAAAACTTACGGTTTTGCTTAACCATTCGGTAATAATCTTCAGCATATTTTTCTATAATTTCAGTAGTATCGTTAGATATCTCTATATTAGTTAGATAATCTTTTCCAATAAACATACTGTTTACATTTATTCCACCTAAAAATTCTATAATAGTATTCATATAATTACCAGCCATATACTCACTATTATCAGAAGATGTTATTATAGACATACAATGCTTATCTTTTAGTACGTCTTTATATAAATTATAATCTAAATGTTCTAAAAATACTTGCATAGCCCCATTTATAGCAAATCTTTGAGCTGTACACGCAAATATGACCCCTTGAGCTTTTTTAATATGGCTAAATATATTTTCAATTATAGGTTGTTTTATACCATTATAATAACCTATTTCTAATTTTGTAATATCTAATGTATTAACTTTAACGTCTATTTCATTTAATGTATTTTTAAACACGTTAAACACATAGTCCAACTTTTGCTCAAAAGGAGAAACTCCAGAATATATACAAATTATCTGCATAATAATCCTCCTGTAAAAGTTTTATTAAATTTATAAATAAATTAATTATAACATATTATAACATATATATAAAGATTAAAACACATATTTTTTACTAAAAAAGTTTAATTTAAAGACAAAATAATGTTGACAAAATTATTAGGTTATGCTAAACTAACTATCGTTAGCATTTGATAATATTAATAATAACTATTATATCCTAATATTTAGGATTTAATTATTAATATTATTTTAGGAGGTTATATGAAAATTTTTTATAAAAATTATATATATCTTATTATACTTATAATATTAAGTATAATATCTATTCAAATAGGTGTTAAAGAATTTAGTATTATTGGTGCTTTATTTAATAATACAGATGATGTTTTTTTAATAACTATAAGTAGATTACCTAGACTTTTAGCAATTATAATAACTGGTGCTGGGCTTAGTATAGCAGGCCTTATAATGCAAACAATAACTAATAATAAATTTGTATCTCCATCTACGGCAGGCACTATGGAATGGTGTAGGTTTGGTGTGTTAATATCTATGTTATTTTTTGGTGGCGACCATAAGCTAATTAAAATATTAGTTGCATTTATAATATCTTTGTTGGGTAATTTTTTGTTTATGCTAATATTAAAAAATATAAAATTAAAAAATAGCCTTATGGTTCCTCTTATAGGTATGATGTTAGGTAGTGTTGTATCTTCAATAACTGGCTTTGTATCTTATAAATACGATATTATACAAAATATCTCATCTTGGCTACAAGGCAATTTTTCTACGGTAATAAAAGGTAATTATGAAATACTATACTTAGGTATACCTGTTGCAATAATAACTTATATATATGCAAATAAATTTACTATTGCAAGTATGGGAGAGGAATTTTCAATAAATTTAGGTATAAACTACCAAAAGGTAGTAACTATAGGACTTATATTAATATCGTTTATAACATCTCTTATTGTTGTTGGTATAGGTAGTATTCCATTTGTAGGACTTATAATACCTAATATAGTTTCTATGACTAAAGGTGATAGTATAAAAAATACCATATTTAGCATTGCAATACTTGGTGCTATATTCGTTTTATTATGCGATATTATTGGTAGAATTGTTATATATCCTTATGAGATAAGTGTTAGCACAATAATAAGCGTTTTAGGTAGTATTATTTTCTTATTTATATTATTTAAAAAAGAAAAATAATTGTAAAGGAAGGAAGTTATGTCTAATAAAAAAAAGATTTTTATATTAACTATATTAATTGTAATAGCTTGTAGCATATCTTTATTTTTAGGTGTAAACGAAAGTAATATAGGGTATTTTTTACCAAAAAGAGCTAATAAAATTTTAGCAATAGCAATATCTAGCTTTTGCATAGGCTATTCTACCGTAAGTTTTCAAACAATAACAAATAATAGAATATTAACACCTAGTGTTATAGGCTTAGATTCTTTATATATGTTTTTACAAACAGTTATAGTTTATTTTTTTGGTTCTAAAACGTTGTCAATGTTAAGTGGTTATAGTAACTATTTCTTATCAATAGGATTTATGGTTTTATTTTCTTTAATACTATTTATAGTATTATTTTTAAAAGAAAATAGAAACTTATATTTTCTAATACTATCAGGTATGATTGTAGGTAATCTTTTTGGTGGTATGACAACCTTTATGCAAGTAGTATTAGACCCAAATGAATTTTTTGTTTTACAAGGTAAAATGTTTGCTAGTTTTTCTAATGTAAATGAGGAATTACTTTTTATAAGTATACTAATAATTTTAGTTGTATTTGTCTTAACTATAAAAAATTATAGTACATTAGATGTTCTATCTCTTGGTAAAGACCACGCCATTAATCTTGGTATTAACTATAATCATTTTGTTTTAAAAAATCTTATTGTTATATCTATATTAGTAGCTGTATCTACTGCTTTAACAGGACCTATTACATTTTTAGGTATATTGGTAGCAAGTATATCAAGAGAGCTTATGAAAACATACAAACATACATATAGAATATTATGCTCTGTTTTAATTGGATTTTTATTTTTAATAGTAGGACAATTTTTAGTAGAAAAAGTATTTAGCTTTAATACAACTATTGGTACAATTATAAACTTTATAGGTGGGCTATACTTTATATACTTAATATTAACGGAGGCAAAAAGGTAATGATAAAGTTAAAAAATATAACAAAAAAATATGGAGAAACACCTATTATAGACAACGTATCTTTAGATATTCCAAAAGGTCAAGTTATAGCTTTTATAGGAGCAAATGGTGCTGGCAAAAGTACATTAATATCTATAATAAGCCGTACTCTGTCTAAAAATAGTGGAGAAGTTTATATAGATGATAAAGAGCTTTCTAAATGGAACAATAACGAACTTTCTAAAAAAATTTCTATACTAAAACAGTCTAATAATTTAAACATAAGGCTTACAGTAAAAGAACTTGTTAGTTTTGGTAGGTTTCCATATTCTAAGGGTAAACTAACTAAAGAGGATAAACAACATATAAATGATGCTATAAAATATATGGGAATAGAAGATTTACAAGATAGATATTTAGATGAGCTATCTGGTGGGCAAAGACAAATGGCTTTTATTTCTATGATTATAGCCCAAGACACAGAATATGTATTTTTAGATGAACCACTTAATAATCTTGATATGCACCATTGTGTAAAAATAATGAAAAACATAAAAAGGTTATCAAGAGAAAAAAATAAAACAATTATTATTGTTATACACGATATAAATTTTGTATCTTTATACGCAGACTATATTATAGCTATGAAAAATGGCCAAATAGTAAAAAATAGTAAAAAAGATGAAATAATTAAAGAGCCTGTCCTTAAAGAGATTTACGGTATGGATATTAAAGTAAAAAATATAGATGGAGAAAATATCTGTCTATACTACTCATAAAAATATTATATAAATATAAAAGGAGATAAAAAATGAAAAAATTATTAAAATTATCATTCACACTTTTAATGGCATCTAGCTTATTTGCTTGTGGTGCTACAGAAAAAACAGCTACAAATACTTCTAAAGAAGATAGTCAAGCCACAGAGCAAGAGATTACTATCTCTCATTCTAAAGGAGAAAGCACAGTAAAATTAAATCCTAAAAAAGTTGCTGTGTTTGATATGGGTACATTAGACACAATAGATAAATTAGGCATAGATGCAGAATTTGCACTACCTTTAAAAAGTATTCCTTCATATATAACAGGGTACGAAAACTCTACTAATGCTGGTGGTATAAAAGAGCCTGACTTAGAAGCTATTTATACTTTTGCACCAGATGTTATATTTATAAGTGGTAGACAAGAAGATTTCTATGAAGAATTAAATAAAATTGCCCCTACTATATATGTTGGCATAGACTATAAAAACTATATGCAAGATTTTAAAACAAATGTAACTAATATAGGTAAAATATTTAATAAAGAAGATTTAGCATTAGAAGAATATAATAAATTAGAAGATAAAATAAATGAAGCTAAAGAAAAAGTTAAAGATATTGAGGAAAAAGCTTTAATTATTTTAACAAGTGGTGGAAAAGTAAAAGCTTATGGAAGTGGCTCAAGGTTTGGCTTTATACACGACATAATAGGTTATAAACACGCTGATGAAAATATGTATAAAGATGGAGAAGAACCTACTAGTCACGGTAAAGAAGTATCTTTTGAGTACATATCAGAGATAAATCCTGATATATTATTTGTTTTAGATAGAGATGCTGTTGTAGGTGAAGATGGAGATGCTAAATCTACATTAAACAACGATTTAGTTAATAACACAAATGCAGTAAAAAATAATAAAGTAGTTATGATAGACCCAGAATCTTGGTATATATCAGATGGTGGATTATCAGCAGTTAATACTATGATAGAAGATACTATAAGCTTATTAAAATAAAAATTAATACAATAATAAATATATAATCTTAATTTATAATTTAAAAATAATACAAAAAGATATAGGTTTTATCCTATATCTTTTTGTATTATTTCCATAATATATTACATATCCATAAACTAGCTATAACTCCAGCAAAATTTGCTATTAAAGCCCCTACTAAAGTATATTTTGTTTTTGTTATATTAACAGCCATAAAATATACACTCATAGTATAAAATACAGTTTCTGTACTACTCATCATTACGCTTACAAACTTTCCAATAAAAGAATCTGGACCATATGTTTTAAATAAATCTAATAATATACCAGTAGATGCTGATGAAGAAACAAGCCTCATAAATGTTAATGGTACAACCTCTGTTGGATACCCTATCCTTTCAGCAATAGGAGATATTATGTTACTTAATAAATCTAATGTACCAGATGCCCTTAATATACCAACGGCTACCATAAGCCCAATAAGTGTAGGTGCTATTTTAAAGACAGTTTTAAACCCGTCTTCTGCTCCGTCTACAAAGGCATCATATACATTAGTTTTTTTAGAATATCCATAAAATAATATGTAAATTAAAACAAGTGGTATCATCAAATCAGATAATAACAAAATAAATTTCATCTATATTTCCACCTTTCTATAATTTTTATTACCCATATCCCAACAACAGTAGATACTAATGTAGCAAAAAGTCCAGGTGCTATTATTTCAGATGGATTAGCAGAGTTAAATTGAGACCTATAAGCTATTATGTTTACAGATATAATTTGTAAACTAGACATATTAAATACTAAAAACATACACATAGACCTGCTAGCCTCATCTTTTTTCTTATTAATTGTTTGTAAACTTTCCATAGCTTTTATACCCGCTGGTGTTGCTGCCCAACCAAGCCCTAAAATATTAGCTATAACATTTGTAGATATATAATCTAAAGATTTATGATTTTTAGGTATATCTGGAAAAATATAGGACAAAAATGGACGCATTTTTTTACTAAGCTCTTTTATAAGTCCAGACCTATTTGCAATTTCCATCATACCAGACCACATAGCAATAATGCCCATCATCGTTACACATACAGTAATTGCCTCTTTAGATGAATCTAATATAGCTTGTGTTATATTTTGCATATTACCTGTAAAAGCAGCAACCACTATACCTATTAAAATCATACCTCCCCATAAATAATTAAGCATACCAATCAACCTTCCTTTACTTTATATAATATTCATCAATATTAACCATTATATAATTTTTCTATTTAAAATATTACTTTTCTATATAAAATAAAGCTAATTAATATATTAAATACACCTATTTAAATTTTAACTTTTTATATACATTTTTTTAAATATATACTAATTATTAAGAGTTATAAGTTTAATTTATAAAGAATATAAATATATAAAGTATTTTAAGAGGTGAGCAAATTGCAAAATAATTATATTTTAATAAATAAAAATAATGAAATACTCTCATTTTATTATGGAAAAGAAAGGAGCATTTATTGTAAAAAAACAAAAAACAACAATTATCAAACTACAGATAAAATAATTCAAAATGTTACAGATTACTTTACAGTAGATGTTGGACCTAATAAAGAGATATACGTTTTTTGTCAAAATTATAATGGCGATATTATTTTATGTGTAGAAGAAAAAGATAATTTTGTACAAAAAATTTTATTTAAAAATAAAAGTGGAGTAGCTGAAAATATTATTTTTTATCCTATATTTTTTAAAAATAATATGAGCCTTATATATAATACACCTAGCTATAATAACAATTTTTTATCTATAAGAACTCTTATTGACGGTAAAAACTGGAGTAATGAAGAAAATATAGATACACTATCTATTTTAACTAATAGTATATTTGATGTCCAAAAAATAAACCAAGATGATATTATAATTGCATATCAAAAGAGAAATAAAGATATTCAAATAGGATATAAACAAATAACTAATGGAAATATATCAAACTTTATAACAATACATAGAACAGGGTATCAAATAGTAGACTACTCTTTTATTTCATTTAAAAATATTATACATTATATATATATAACAAAAAGTTTATTTTCTAGCCAAGTAATATATAGAAGAAAAGATGAAAGTGGTATATCTAGTCCAATAGTTTTGTTTGAAGGTCAAAAAATAAAAAATTGTAATATAAACGTATTAAATAATAACTTGTATTGTAGCTTTGTTACAAATTCTAATTTATATTACTGTATGTCTGATAATTTTGGTATATCTTTTTCTGGAGTATCTAAATATAGAGGAGCTTTAACACAAGATATTGTAAAAGCAAAATTTATAACAAGCAATAACATAGAAAATAGCCTTATAAATGAAGTTTATATAGATAGTAAAAACACTTTAAATATTTATATGTTACCAGAGCTTTTGCCAAGCCTATTTAATATAAATAATAGTATAATTAATAACAAGCACAATATTCAAATAAATGAACAAGAAAAATTTATAACAAATCTAAATAATCAATTTGTAAATAACATAGAAAATAAAAATATAAATAATAACATAAATGAACCTAAAAATTATAACAATATTTCAGATAAATTTGCAAATAGAGTTCCTTTAGCAAACGACTTTATGTCTAATTTTAACCTTGAAGAATTTTCTAAGTTTAATATAAATAAAGAAAATATGTACGCAGAAAAAAATTCTAATATAAATAATAATACTTATAAAAACTCTATTTTAGAAAATAAACTAAAAATGTTAAATAGCCAATTAAATGAAAAAAATAATCAAATATTAAAATTAAATGACATTATACAAAATAAAAATAATGACCAAATAGAGATAGAAAATGTGTTAAGAGAAAAAATTAAAACTCTAGAAAATGAAAATAGTACTCTATTAGAAAAATCTAAAAATTTAGAAAAACAATTAGAAGATAGCAAAAATATAAACAAACCTATTGAAATTGAAATGGAGGTTGTAAATAATAATGATGAAATTATCTCTATTTCTAAAAAAGATTAATAAAAATAAATTTTTATTATACCTATATATTTTTATTATATTTATTGGTATGATGAAAACTTATTTTACAGAAACCGTAGAAACATTTTCTATGCCTATTGCTAGCAAAAATATAGTAATAGATGCAGGACACGGAGAATGGGACCCAGGTAAAGTAGCAAAAGATGGAACATTAGAAAAAGATATAAACCTTCAAATATCTAAATATTTACAAGGATATTTAGAGCAATCGGGGGGATTTGTTCTAACAACTAGAATAGATGATACCTCCCTGTCTAACAAAAAAAGAGAGGACTTAAAAGAAAGAAAAAATATAGCCAATAATGAAAATGTAGATTTATTAGTAAGTATACATCAAAATTCTTTTCCTAAAGAAAATGTAAAAGGAGCTCAAGTTTTTTATTATAGTGGTTCAGAAGAAAGTAAAAAATTAGCCGAATGTGTACAAAATAGATTTAAAGAAATAGATAGTACTAATAATAGAATAGCTAAAGAAAATAAAGATTATTATTTATTAAAACAAACAACTATGCCCTCTATAATTGTAGAATGTGGATTTTTATCTAACACAGAAGAAAACAATAAATTAAAAAATGAAGAATATCAAAAAAAAATAGCTTGGGCAATATATTTAGGCATATTAGATTATTACAATAATTAAAACTAAAATAATATTAAGGTTGTAGACTATGTCTACAACCTTAATATTATTTGCATATATTTTTATTCCTAAAAATTAATATGAACATACGTATATAATTTTTCCTTTTGTTTTAATAATAAAAATTTTTAATTGACAAATTAAATAATTTGTTATACCATTAATATAGTTAATATAAACTAACATATGTTAATATTATAAAATTAAAGTTAATAATAAATAACATATATTTAACAGGAGGTTATTTATGAAATTTAAAAAATTTTTATTATCTATTAGTTTAATTAGTAGTATCTTAGTTGGTTGTGGTAGCACATCAACAGAAAAAGAGAATAAGGAAAATGTTAAAGTAGAAAATAACGAAAATACAGACAATACAGATACTCCACAACAAAATGTTGAACAACAAAAGAAAATTTCAGTAGCTAGTGTAGCTATATCACAAATTTTATCAGATATGAACGTAGATATTGTTGGTAGACCTACTACAAAATTAACTTTACCAAATGAATATTTAGATGTAGCAGAAATAGGAAGCTCCTTCTCTCCAGATTTTGAAAAAGTTTTATCCGTAGGAACAGAACTTCTAATAGGTGATACTATGTTTAAAGACAAAATAGAAAAAACAGCTCAAGAATATGGTATCGAAACATTTTATGTTGACACATCTACTTACGAAGAATTTTTATCAAGTATAGATATGCTTGGCAAAAAAATAGGTAAAGAGAAAGAAGCAACAGAAATTATAGAAAAATTTAAAAAACCATTAAATGATATGACAGATATAAATAAAGATATAAAAGTAGCAATAATTATGGGTAGCTCAGAGAGCAATATGCTAGCAACAGAAAATACATATATAGGTAGCCTTGTAAAAGCATTAGGTGTAAAAAATATAGCAACAGAAGTAATTAATAATGGAGATAACCCTTTACAAGTAGACCCAAATGGATATATCAATTTAAATTTAGAGCAACTACTAAAAAATGAACCAGATATTATTTTAGCTTTTGGACACGGTAATATGGATTCTACCAAAAAGGCTTTTGAACAATTATTTAATGAAAATCCTGCTTTAAAAAGCTTAACTGCAGTTAAAAATAATAAAGTATATTATTTAGATTCTGCTATATTTGGTACATCTGCAAATAATGTTGTTGATAAAGCATTAATAGAGCTTGGGGAAATTTTAAATGAAAACTAATACAATAAAAAAAATAACCTTAATCATAATATCTTTTTTAATTTTATTTATGTTAATTTTTATATTATGTATTTTTGGAAGTGTAAAGTTTAGTGTAAAAGAAATATTTTTATCCATCTTTAATAAAAATAATAACTTATTAAATACAATAGTATATGATATAAGGTTACCACGAAATTTAATAGCTGCTTTTGTAGGTAGTGCATTAGCTGTTTCAGGTATATTATTACAAGCAGTTATGAAAAATCCTTTAGCAGACCCTGGCATAACAGGAGTATCTTCTGGAGCTAGTGTTATGGCTATTATTATACTTTTAGTATTTCCTGTTTATTCTATAATTTTACCATTAATGGCTTTTATAGGAGGGTTAATATCTTGTGCCTTAGTATTTTTATTAGCTTGGAAAAACGGCGATATAAAGCCTAATAGAATAATATTATCAGGCGTTGCAATAAATGCTATATTCGGTAGTATAATATCGCTTCTTACAATTATTTATAGTGATAGAATACAAAGTGCTTTATTATGGTTAAATGGTAGCTTAGCTCAAAAAACTTGGAACGATTTTAAACTTTTAGGTTTTTACATTACAATAGGATTACTTTTATCTTTATTTTGTATAAGACCTGCTAATATTTTGGCACTTGGTGAAAAAACTGCCCTTAACTTAGGTTTTAACGTTACGCATTTAAGGTTGTTTATATCTATCATAGGTGTATTTTTAGCAGGAGTATGTACTGCTATTGTAGGCATAATAGGATTTGTAGGGTTAATAATACCACATATATCTAGAATTATTATAGGTGATGATTATAAATATTGTTTACCTTTATCTATTTCTTTAGGTGGTATAGTTGTATTGTTAGCAGACACAATAGCTAGGACAATAGGTGGTAGTGTCGAACTACCTGTTGGTATAGTTATGTCACTTTTAGGTGGACCATTTTTCTTATATTTACTTAGAAAAAAGGAAGGTGCTTAATATTGTTAAATGTAATAGAATTAAATGCAGGTTATGAAAATAGGAAAATAATAGAAAACTTATGTTTAAGTATAAAAAAAGGCGAAATAATTTCAATAATAGGACCTAATGGCTCTGGTAAATCTACGTTACTTAGTTGTTTAACAAGGTATATTAAGCCAATGTCTGGAAATATTTTTTTAGAAAATGAGAATATTTATAGTAAATCTATAAAAGAGTTTTCTAAAAAGGTAGCTATTTTATCTCAGCATCATTCTGTAACAAGTAATGTAACAGTAAGACAGCTTGTTTCTTATGGTAGGTTGCCTCATAAAAAATGGTATGAAAGGCAAAATGAAAAAGACTATGAAATAATTGAACAAGCTATGAAATATACCAATGTTTTACATTATGAAGATAAATTTGTAAATAGTCTTTCAGGTGGAGAGCAACAAAGAGTATGGATTGCTATGACTTTAGCACAAACACCAGATTTATTACTGTTAGATGAGCCTACTACATATTTAGATATTTCTCATCAGCTAGAGCTAATGAAACTAATACATACAATAAATAAAGAGAAAAAAATAAATATAATTATGGTTTTACACGATTTAAATCAAGCAAGTGAATATAGCGACAAAATTGTGCTTATGAAAAATGGTAAAATTTTTGCCTATGGCTCACCTAAAGATGTAATAAATTGTGAAAATTTAAGAAATGTATACAATATAAAGTGTCATATTTGTGAAAATAATAATAAACTTATGATTACACCAATTGATACTTGTAAATAAGAAAGGAATAAAAAAATGAAAGAACTTTTAGCTAGTAAAAAAACAACTTTTATATCATCAATAAATGAAGACAATACTCCTCAAGCAAGCTATGCCCCTTATGTTATTATAAATGATAAAATGTATATTTATATTAGTAAAGTTGCAGAGCACTATAAAAATTTAGAAAGTAATAAAAATACTAGTGTTATGGTTATTGAAGATGAAACTAACTCACCTGTACTATTTGCTAGAAAAAGGGTAACCTTTAAAGGAGAAGCTACAAAAATATCTCAAGTAAGTGATGAGATAAAAACAAAATTTGAAAAAATACATAGTAAAAATATGATGGACGTATTATACAAAATGGACTTCGACTTTTTTGAAATAAAACTTATAGAAGGAAGACTAGTAGAGGGCTTTGGAAAAGCCTTTAATTTAACTTATAACAGCAATACAAATGATTGGGAGCAAGAACATATAATAATAGATAAAGCACATAATAGATAATTAGTTACAATGTTTATTTTACTAGGAGGAAAATATGAAATTTAAAAAAATAAGTTTAATCCTAACTTTAACTTTAGGTATTACAATTACAGGTTGCTCAAATAATTCTAAACAAACATCACAAAACAATAGTGTAGAAAATACATCTACTAGTAATAATATAAATAAAGAGCAATTCCCTATTACTATAAAACACGCATTCGGCGAAACAGTAATTGAAAACAAACCAGAACGTATAGCAACAATATCTTGGGGAAACCAAGACCTACCTTTAGCCTTTGGCATACTACCAGTTGGTGTATCAAAAGCAAACTATGGTGTTAACGATGAAACTGAGCTATTACCTTGGACAAGTGAAAAATTTAAAGAATTAGGAGAGCAATCTCCAAATGTTTTTGATGATACAGATGGATTAGATTTTGAAGCAATAAGTTCTTCAAATCCAGATGTAATTTTAGCATCATATTCAGGAATAACAAAAGAAGATTATGATTTATTAAGCCAAATAGCACCAGTTGTTGCATATCCAAAATTACCTTGGCAAACTAAATGGAGAGAACAAATACTTTTAAATTCAATAGCTATTGGTATGGAGGAAGAAGGTAAGAAACTTGTATCAGATTTAGAAAATATTATAAAAGAAGAAATTAATAAATACCCACAAATGAAAGGTAAAAATGCTGCTTTCTTTTATTTTAACCCATCTGATTTAGGAAAGTTTTTCATATACCTACCAGAAGACCCTAGAGCAGATTATCTTTTAGATTTAGGTTTTAGCCTTCCAGATAGTGTTTCAAATATTGCAAAAGATAATAATACTTTTGCTTTAGAGCTAAGTGCAGAAAATATTGATATGCTAAGTGATATAGATGTTATAGTATGCTATGGAGATGAAAACTTATTAAAAGCTTTACAAGAAGATAAATTAATGAGTACTATGCCAGCTATAAAAAGAGGTTCTGTTGCACTTATAGAAGATGGCACACCTTTAGCAGCTTCTGCCACACCATCAGCTTTGTCAATACCTTATACTATTGAAAAATATGTTAAAATAATTAGTGAGGCAGTTGATAAAATATAATGAAATACATAAATTTTATAAATATACTATTAGCAATAATTATATTATTGGTATTATGTGTATTTAGTTCATTATTATTCGGCTCTAAAAATATTGACTTATTAACAGTTCTAAATACATTAAAAAATATACATAATGACAGTTTTGATGCAATAGTTGTAAAGGAAAGAATACCCAGAACAATTTTTAGCCTACTGGCAGGTGCCTCTTTAGGTATATCAGGCACCCTTATGCAATCTATAACAAGAAATCCTATTGCAGACCCAAGTATTTTAGGGATAAATATGGGAGCTTCTTTATTTGTTGTTTTAGGCATTGCTTTTTTAGGTATTACCACCTATAAAGAATATATAGTATTAGCTTTAATAGGAGGATTAATAACAGCAATAGCCGTCTATTTTATAGCATCTATTGGCAATGGTGGAATATCTCTTATGAAACTTGCACTTTCAGGTGTTATAATAAGTTCCATTTTATCTTCACTAATAAATATGGTTATGTTGCCAAGAAGTGATGTTATGAGTAGCTTTAGATTTTGGCAAGTAGGAAGTGTTAGTGGAGTAAATTGGCAATCTATACTTTCAATGTTACCATTTATTATTATTGGTATAATATTAAGTATTGCTGTTGCACCATCATTAAATGCGTTGGCATTAGGAGATGAAGTGGCAATAGGCTTAGGGGTTAAAGTAGGACTAACTAGAATTATTAGTACTATTTCAGCAATTTTATTATGCTCTACGGTAACAGCTTTAGCAGGACCAATAGGATTTATTGGCTTAATGGCACCTCACATAATTAGAATGTTATTTGGTAATAATATTAAGTTTATAATACCTATATCGGCATTTATAGGAGGAATTATATTAACCTTTTCAGATGTTATAGGAAGACTTATAGGCTCCCCTAGTGAGCTTGAAGTTGGGATAGTTACATCATTTATAGGTGCTCCAATATTTATTATTATTTCAATGAAAGCAAAGGTTCGTTCATTATGAAAAAAACAAACAACATTAATGAAAGCTATTTAAAAAGAAGAAAAAAACTAATATTTATAACTACAATGTTATTACTAATAACATTAATCTTGTGTTTTAGTATGTTAATGATAGGCAAAGAATTTTATCCACTAAAAACAGTAATAAATGTTTTGTTAGGAGAAAAAATAGATGGTGCTAACTTTTCTATAAATACAATAAGGCTTCCAAGAATGTTAGCAGGACTTTTAGTAGGCATATCCCTTGCCATTGCTGGTAATACATTTCAAACTATATTAAGAAATTCTTTAGCAAGCCCAGATGTTATAGGTATTAGTACTAGTTCAAGTGCAGCAGCAGTGTTTTGTATTCTAGTATTAAACTACTCTGGTGTTGTTGTATCAATAATATCTACAATTTTTGGAATATTTGTAGCTATACTTATTTATATTATTTCAAAAGGAAATGTATTTTCTAATAATAGGCTTATATTAATAGGTATAGGCATTCAAACTCTGTTAAATTCATTTATTTCTTATATTATGATTAATGCAAATGAGTATGATGTTCCAGAAGCATTAAGATGGCTTAATGGTAGTTTAAATGGTGTTCAAATGAAAAGTATACCTAGCCTATTTGTTATAACTATTATTTTTACTTGTATAATATTATTTTTTGAAAATCATTTAAAAATTATGGAATTAGGAGAAGATTTATCTATTTCTTTAGGTGTAAATACTAATATAATAAGAATATTTCTTATTATAAGCTCAGTTTTTCTTATTTCTTTTTCAACTTCTGTAACAGGGCCAATATCTTTTGTAGCTTTTTTATCTGGACCAATATCTAAAAGGATACTAGGTACAGGTTGTAAAAATATATTTATATCTGGTTTAGTAGGTGCTATTTTAGTTTTATTATCTGATTTAATAGGGCAATTTGCATTAAATACAAGATATCCAGTTGGTGTTATAACAGGAGTATTAGGTGCACCATATCTTTTAATATTATTACTCAAATTAAATAAAAAAGGTGGTTTATAATATGTATAATCAACAAATACTAAAAGGTAACAATTTAGTTTTAAGCTATGAAAATAGAGAAATAATTAACAATGTAAATATAACTATCCCACCCAATAAAATAAGTGTAATAATAGGTTCTAATGGTTGTGGAAAATCTACATTATTAAAGAGCTTTGCAAGATTGTTAAAACCTAAATTAGGTAATGTAACTATAAATGATACACCTATTAAAGAGTTTCATTCTAAAAATTTGGCTCAAATTTTAGGATTATTGCCACAATCACCAATTGTCCCAGAAGGTATAAGTGTATTTGATTTAGTGTCTAGAGGTAGATTTCCTTATCAAAGCTTTTTAAAAGTAAACTCTAAAGAAGATAAAAAAGCAGTTGAAGAGGCTCTCAAAATTATGAATATTCAAGACTTAGCAAATAGAAATATAGATGAATTATCTGGTGGACAACGCCAAAGAGTATGGATAGCTATGGCTTTAGCACAACAAACAGATATATTATTATTAGATGAGCCAACGACTTACTTAGATATATCATATCAAATTGAAATTTTAGATTTATTAACAGATATAAATAAAAAACATAAAACAACAATAGTTATGGTATTACACGATATAAACTTATCTGCAAGGTATGCAGATTATATATTTGCTATAAATAAAGGAAATTTAATATGTGAAGGTATTCCTTCAAAAGTTATATCAGAAGAATTAATAAAAGAAGTATTTAATTTAGATTGTGTAGTTATTCAAGACCCTATTTCAAAAACCCCTATGATTGTACCAAAGGGTAGACATAAAATAGTTTAAGAAGATAGTTAAAGCTATCTTCTTTTTTTATACTAAATACCTTAAAAACAAAAGATAATAATTTTAGATATTTATATATAGAATATTATCTATATAAATTTTTAGGTACTTATGAACATAATATTAATTTGTGTATTTAATTTAATGCTTTTTAAAATTAATATATAAGTAAAAGTATCCTAAATTTGTATTAACTAATTTAGGACATTCTCAAAATAAATAATGTTACACACATAGTAAATCCTAATATATTTTAAAAAAATATTTAATCTTATTTAAAGACTTTATATATGTCTTTACATAAGTAAAAAATATATAATCTACTAAAAATATTAAATTCTATTTTATTTTTTACTGTTTCAGGTGTTATTTTTAATACATTAATATTTCCCTACTAAACATTATACAAACAAAAAAAGTTGTATAATGTTTAGCTTTAGTGATTTTTTTCACTACCGCTAAATACATTATATAACCAATAAAAAAAGGTAATATCTAAAATAGATATTACCTTAAAGTCACGACCCAAAAGGGGCTCGAACCCTCGACCTCTGGCGTGACAGGCCAGCGCTCTAACCAACTGAGCTATTGGGCCAAAAAAAGTGGATCCTCAGGGACTCGAACCCTGGACCGTCCGGTTATGAGCCGGATGCTCTAACCAACTGAGCTAAAGATCCATAATTTTACAATTAATATTCAATTTATAAGCCGATGAAGGGACTCGAACCCCCAACCTGCTGATTACAAGTCAGCTGCTCT
>NZ_CAUWHO010000038.1:0-21292 GCF_963558545.1 uncultured Tyzzerella sp.
TATAATAAAATAATTAATAAAATATTCTTTTTTAATACTTTGTATTATATAACAGATATTCATATATATTTTTATTCTTAATATTTAATACAAATAACCGTATATAATTTTTTATCTAAAAATATAAGTCATATCTTAATTGTATTTAATAAAAGCTTTATATGGTCTATAGTATACACCATATAAAGCTTATAAAGTATTAGTTATTTAACTCAAAACTTTTACATTCTGTATCTTTGCATTCTTTGCAAGAGTAATTGCCACCAACAGATATTGTGTTTAATTTACAATAATTAGATGCATCAAAATGTTTACAGTTTGATATAGAGCATTTTATACAGCCATTAATATTAGACATAATATCACCTCCTATTATATTGTTAGCAATTATAAAAAAAATATTCTTAAAATATTTTATAAAATAAATTTTTAAGGGGGTAAAATTTATGTATACTTTTGCGGATTTACATTGTGACACAATAACTGCAGCCTATGAGAGAAAACAAAATTTTTTTAAAAATAATTTACACATAGACATAGAAAGACTAAATAATTTTAAATCGCCAATACAAGTTTTTGCTATATGGTTATCAAAAAAATATTATAAAAATTCATTTTATATGACAAATAAAATGATAGATTTTTTTGAAGAACAGGTAAAAGAGTATAATCAATTTATAAGTAAAGTTAAATGTTTTGATGATATACATAAAAGTGATAAAATAAATGCTATGTTATCCATAGAAGGTGGAGAAAGTATAGAAAATAATATAGAAAATTTATACCATTTTTTTGATAGAGGTGTTAGAATATTAACATTGTGTTGGAACTATGAAAATAATATAGGTTTTGGTGCATTTACAAAGTCTAAAGAGGGGCTAAAGCCTTTTGGTAAAGATGTTGTAAAAGCTATGAACAGTATAAATATGGTTATAGATGCATCTCACTTAAATGAAGAAGGTTTTTGGGATTTATACAAAATATCAAAGAAGCCATTTATAGCTACTCATTCTAATGCGTATAGTATTTGTAACCATTTTAGAAACCTTAAAGATGACCAGTTAAAGGCTATAAAAGATTGTGAGGGTATAGTTGGTATAAACTTGTATCCAAAATTTTTAACAAATAAAGACAATGCAACAGATGAAGATATTTTTAGGCATATAGATTATATGGCAAACATATTAGGAGTAGATAGAATATGTTTAGGTGGAGATTTTGATGGCATAGAGGATACTCCTTTAAATATAGAAAATATATCTAAATATTCAGATTTATTTGAAAAAATAGAGAAAATATATGGAAAAGAGATTTTAGATAAGATATCATATAAAAATTTTTATAACTTTTGTAAAAAAAACTTAAAAAAATAAAAGACCTAATAGGCCTTTTATTTTTTTAAGTTTTTTTGGATTATTATATACATTATAGAAGCTATAAATACAGAAATTATATCTGCAAAAGGTTGTGCCCATACTATTCCATTTAATTCAAACAACATATTACCAATAATAATAGCAGGGACAAAGGCAAAACCTTGTCTACAAAGGGAGACAATAAGAGCTGACCCACCTTTACCCATAGCCTGAAATGTAGACATAAGGATAAATTGTACCCCAAGTATAGTGTAAGCAGACATAGTTGCTTTTATAAAATATTTGCCATACTCTATAACTTGTGGAGGTTCTTTTAAAAATATTTTTACAATTTGTTCTGCAAATATAAATGTAGTTAAAAATGATGTTGTTCCTATTATAATGGCACAAGCCATACTAAATTTTATAGCTTTATTCATTCTAGTATAATTTTTTGCTGCAAAATTATACCCTATAAAAGGTTGTGAACCTTGAGATAGGCCTAATAATAACATTATTGCAATTGTACTAACTCTACCAGATATACCAAGAGCTGTAACAACCGTATCGCTATAATGAGCAGCAAAGTTATTTAATATAATATTGGCAGCACTTATTAAAATTGTATTTAATGATACAGGAATGCCAATTATTAAAATATTTTTTATTATATTAGTTTGTAAAGAAAAATATTTTATATTAATAGATAGACAAGTTTTTTTAAATAATAAATAATAAATATAATATACACAGCTAGCAATGTTACCAATAATAGTTGCTAAAGCAGCACCTGTTATACCCATATTCATATTTAAAATCATAATAGGGTCTAGAACTATATTTAATATAGTACCTATCATCATACCTATCATAGCTTGTTTAGATGCACCTTCTGCTCTAATTATACCACCAAAAGCAGTTTGTAAGCATATAAAGGTAGCACCAAGTGATAATATTATTAAATATGATTTAGAAAAATTATATGTATTGGTGCTTGTTCCTATAAATTTTAATACAGGTTCTATAAATAAAATAAGTGTTAAAGTACATATTATACCTGTAACTATACAAAAATAAAAGCTAAAAGAAGTAACATTTTTAATTTTTTCATAATTTTTTTCTCCTAAAAGCCTAGATACATAAGCTCCACCGCCTATTGCAAATATATTTCCAAATGACATAAGTAGTAGAAATATAGGTAAACACAAGGTAACTGCAGCAACTTGATTTTGGTCTTGTGTCTTAGCTACAAAAAATGTATCTGCCATATTATATATTATATTTATTAGCATACCTAATATTGTAGGCATAGCTAATTTACCTATTGCCTTTGGTATAGGGTATTCTTCAAATAGTTCCTTATTCATTTTTTCACCTCATTAATAGCATTTGGCTTAGAAAAATAAAATATTAAGCCTAATATTATTTTGTTAAACTAAAAATATAACATTTAAATTGGGTATATATTTTAGAAAAATATAAGCAAAAGAAAAAGGCTATAAAATAGCCTTTTGTACCAGAATGCCGGTGCCCTCTTTTGACACCTAGCGTAGGCTAGGTGGGTTTCCGCAAAAAAGAAATTTGCCTTCCTCTGCCCAAAGGGAATTAGCTTGAGGCCTGGCATATTCTTTTAGATATAAGAATCCCATATAAGAAATGTAGGTTCAAAATAAAGGGTAAACGAACATTCCAGAAATTTAATCTATAAACATTATAATATATTTTTATATAAAAATCAATAATTTATTCATAATAAATTATATATTATTACACAAAATTGTAATATAAAGTTTATAATATTATACTTATTATAGAAATATCAATACCTAATATTTTATAATTTACATAAATTTTTTTAATGAAATTTCTAAATCTTCTATGTTAGATACATTATTTACTTCTAACTTTAAGGGATTTTTTAAGTCTAAGCTAAAAATTCCCATAATAGATTTAGCGTCTATAACATAATCATTGGAAGTTAAGTCAAAATCTCCATCAAACTTATTTATTAAGCCTGAAAATTCTTTTACCTTATCTACCGTATCTAAAAGGATATTAAAACATTTCATATTAGTTCCCCTATCTATAAATATTATTTAAATAAACTATATTTTTATTTTAAAACTTTATTTTAAATATGTCAAATATTATGTTTTTTATTTATTAAAAAGGGAAACATAATTTATATATAATAAAAAAGGAGAATGTAATGGAAAAATTTTTAATAAAACAAAGTTTAAATATAAAAGGTAATGTATATATAGAAGGGGCAAAAAATGCTTGCCTGCCAATACTTGCAGCCACCATACTATCTAATGGAAAAACAACAATAAAAAGAGTTCCCTTTTTATCAGACATAGATGTAATGTGTAGCTTGCTTGAGGATATAGGTATAAATATAAAAAAAGATACAATAAATAAATGTATAGACATTGATACTAAAAATATTTTTAATAAAGAAATTTGCTACGAACTAGTGAAAAAAATAAGAGCCTCATTTTTATTAGCAGGACCATTATTAGCAAGGTTTGGAAAAGTGGTTATACAAATGCCAGGAGGTTGTGCTATTGGTGTTAGGCCAATAGATTTGCACCTAAAGGGATTTAAGGCTTTGGGGGCAGAAATAACTCAAAAGCACGGTGTTATTGAAATACAGGCTAAGAACGGGCTTGTAGGAACAGAAATATATTTAGATTTTCCTAGTGTTGGAGCAACAGAAAATATAATAATGGCAAGTGTTTTAGCTAAAGGAGAAACTATAATATCTAATTGTGCCACAGAGCCAGAGATAGTAGATTTAATAGAGTTTTTAAATAAAATGGGGGCTAAAATAGACGGAGCAGGTACAGAAACTATAAAAATAAAAGGTGTAGATAGCCTTAATAGTTGTAGCCATACTATAATACCAGATAGGATAGAAGCAGGTACATTTTTAGTATTAGGTGCTGCTGCAAAAGGAGAATTAAATATTTTAGACGTAGATTGTGAACATTTAAAGGCAGTTACATCTAAACTTAGAGAGATGAATGTTTATATAGAAGAAAAAGAAAACTCTATAAAAGTTTTTGGCAAAAATATTTTAAAAAATGTAGATATAAAAACAATGCCTTATCCAGGATTTCCTACGGATATGCAACCACAATTTATGTCTTTAATGGCTATAACAAAAGGTGCAGGTATTATAAATGAAACTATATTTGAAAACAGGTTTATGCACATAGGAGAGCTTAGCTTAATGGGAGCTAATATAAAAGTGGAAGGCAGTAGTGCTATAATAACTGGGGTAGATAAAATAACGGGAGCTAAAGTAAAGGCAACAGATTTAAGGGCAGGAGCATCTCTTATTATAGCTGGTGTATGTGCTGAAGGAGAAAGTGAAATAAGTGATATATATCATATAGAAAGGGGTTATTACAATATAGAAGAAAAATTGAAAAATATAGGAGTAAATGTAATAAAAATAAAAACTACCTAAAAGGTAGTTTTTATTTTTATTACATTTACTCATCTCAATTATTTATTTTCACAAATATAACATTTGTTATATTTCCATCAAATTTAAAATACCAATAATAGTTTTAATTTAGTTTTATTAGCACCTTATAAATGAAAATATGTTAATAAAACTTGGCTAAAGTATCCCTCAAAATTCTCATCATTATATGATTTTAAATAATCAAATTGGTTAGTAAAAGTAAATTATTTAGCTTTTTAGGATCATTATAAGCTATAACAGAGAGCATTAATAATTACTTTAATTATTTGATATTTTTTTCATATTTAATTCTCCTAGCACCAAGTTTAGCTACAACAATTTTTAAGAATAAAAATAATATTATTTTTATTCTTAAAAATTGAAAGAGTGGCTATTTTTTAGGTATTTAAAACACTTTAAAATAATGTTCATATAAAAGTATATATATCTTTAATTTATTTGTCAACCGAAATAGAATAGATTGTAATAAATTGTAGATAAAATGTAATAGGTATCAAAAAATAAATAAATATATTAACTTTTTATACAATATATTTAAAAATTTATTAGAATTTTAAATATTAGAATGGACATAATAAAATGGGGTGGTTATTATGAAAAATGAAAAGAATAAAATAAGCATTTTTGTTTTTTTATCATTTATATTTATAATTTTTAGAGAAATATATTTTGGGATAGTATATTTATACAATATATGTTTAAGTAGAACAAATAAATTTGCTATGATGAAGTTATTAGACGTTAAAAAAGAAACTATGATAGTTTTAAGAGATTTTAAAGAAGAAAAAGGTAAAATAAAAGGTTGGCTTAAAACTACGTTAGTAAAAGGGATAAAAATAAAAAGTTTTGATAAAAAAACATTATTTGCAGAATGGTTTATAAATGACAGTAATAAATGGGTTATTATATTACACGGGTATGGTGCTAATGGCAGGTTTATGTACTATGTAGCAAGAAAATTTTATAAAAAAGGATATAATGTATTGTTACCAGATTTAAGAGGTCACGGTATTAGTGGTGGAAGCTATGTAGGTATGGGTTGGCACGATAGACTAGATTTGATTAGATGGATAAAAGAAATTGCAAAAATAGACAAAAGGGCGAAAATAGTTTTATATGGGGTATCTATGGGTGCTAGCACAGTACTTATGGCATCGGGTGAAAAACTACCTAAAAATGTAAAATGTATTATATCTGATTGTGCATATACATCTGCCTATGATGTTTTTAAACATCAGTTACAAAAAGCTAAAAGAGTACCTGTTACGCCATTTTTATCTATAATGAATATAATATGTAAAATAAAAAATGGATATTCCTTAAAGCAGGCATCTACAATAAAGCAAATAAGAAAAAATAAATTACCTATATTTTTTATACACGGTGCAATAGATGATTTTGTACCAACTTATATGGTTTTTGATTTGTACAAAGAGGCAAATTGTGAAAAAGAGCTAATGGTTGTAAACAATGCAGGGCATACTGTATCTGAAATGGTAGAAAGAAAGATATACTGGAGAAGAATATCTTTATTTTTGGACAAATATTGTTAATTTATTAAAAATGTGATAAAATAATAAAAAATATCTTGAAATTATATTAAATAAACATACAATAAGATAATTTTTAATAATTTATATATATAGGTTGGTTATTATGAAAATAGAAGTTTTTTGTGAAGATGATACAAAAGAAATAGCATATAATATTGCTAAAAACGCAAAATCTGGCGATATATATTGCCTTTGTGGAGATTTAGGTACAGGGAAAACTCAATTTAGCAAAGGATTTTCTAAAGGGCTTTTAATAGAAGAAGATATTACAAGTCCTACCTTTACTATTGTAAATGAATATGATAAAGGTAAATTACCTTTTTATCATTTTGATGTATACAGAATAAACGATGTAGAAGAATTATATGATATAGGGTATGAGGAATATTTTTTTGGAAATGGTGTTTGTCTTATAGAATGGGCAGAGCTTATAAAAGATATTATACCTAAAAATGCTACTTGGATAAAAATATATAAAAACCTTGAAAAAGGGGAAGATTATAGAATTATAGAGGTGATAAAAGATGAACATATTAGCTATTGATACAAGTGGTGTAGTTGCATCTGTTGCTATTGCTAATAATGAAAAAATATTAGGTGAAATAAATTTAAATTATAAGCAAAACCATTCTGTAACAATTATGCCTATTATAGACAATCTTTTAAAAATGCTAGAAATGGATATAAGTGATATAGATTATTTTGCTCTGTCTAAAGGCCCAGGGTCTTTTACTGGACTTAGAATAGGAGCAGCTACCATTAAGGCTATGGCTCATATACTTAATAAAAAAATAATACCAATATCAACATTAGATGCTATGGCCTATAATATAATGGATAGCAATAGATATATTGTACCTATTATAGATGCTAAGGCAGAAAGAATTTTTGCTGGCATATATACAAATGAAAATGGTATGCTAGTGCCTATTTTAGAAGAATGTGCAACTACTATAAGAGAACTTTTAGAATATATACTATCTAACGATATAGAGCCTATATTTTTAGGAGATGGTGCTATATCTTATAAAAATATTATAAAGGAACATTTTAAAGAAGAAAATTTTGCACCAATATCTTTAAATATGCAAAGAGCAAGCTCATTAGCTAGTCTTGCTTTTTTATATGAAAAACAACAAAAATATGTAGATTATAATAACTTAGAGATAGAATACCTTAGAAAACCTCAGGCAGAAAGAGAGCTAGAAGAAAGGAAAAATAGTTAATGGCACAAATTTTAAAAATGACAACAGAGCATATAAAAGATGTACATAAAATAGAAGAAGACTGTTTTTCTATACCTTGGAGCGAAAAGTCCTTTTACGATGAAATTACTAAAAATAAAATGGCTATTTACATAGTTGCAAAACAAGATGATGAAATAATAGGCTATGGAGGTATGTGGCACGTTATAAACGAAGGGCATATCACTAACGTAGCTGTAAAAAAAGAACATAGAGGAAAAGGTATAGGGAAACAAATAATAACTGCTCTTATAGATATAGCAAAGGAAAAAGAAATGATAGGTATAACTCTTGAGGTTAGGGTAAGTAATAATATAGCTAAAGCTTTATATAAACAAAATGGATTTATTATAGAGGGAATAAGAAAAGAGTATTACGATGACAACAGGGAAGATGCAATTGTAATGTGGAAACATTTATAACCATAAAATAGACTGGAGGGATTAATATGGTTAAAGAACTAAAATATAAAGAATTAAAAGGCATATGTGATATAAAACTAATAGAAAAGCTTGAAAATATACAAGCAGATGACAATATAATAGGGCAAAACAAAGCAATAGAAGCTTTAGAGTTTGGTCTTAATATAAAAAATAAAGGATATAATATATACGTTAGTGGGCCTGTTGGTTCTGGCAAAACTACATTCTCTAAAAAATATGCAAAAAAATATGCCATTAATGAAAAAACTCCAGATGATTTAGTGTATGTATATAACTTTGAAAATCCTAAATGTCCTAGAGCATTGTTTTTAGAAGCAGGCCTTGGGAAAGAATTTAAACAAGAAATAGATGACTTAATATATACCCTTAGTGTAGAAATACCAAAAGCCTTTTCATCTAAAGAACACGAAGAAGAAAAAAATAAAATAGTTAAAGAATACAACATAAAAAGAGATGAAATTATTAAGCAAATAACAGAGCTTGCAAAAGAAAAAGATTTTGGTATAAAAAATTCTAATACAGGGATATACTTTATGCCTATTATAGATGGAGAAACTATATCTGAAGAAGAATACGAAGATTTATCCGAAGAAGAAAAGGAAATAATAAGCAAAAAATCGGAACAATTGCAAGAAGATGCTACAAAAACAATGAAGCTTATAAGAAATATGGAAAAAGATACTAAAAAAGATATAGAAAATATAGAATATAATTTAGGATTATTTACTGTGGGGCATTATATAAATGCTATACAGTCTAAATATAAAGATAATAAAAAGGTTACAGAATATTTAAAAGAGCTTAAAGAGGATATTATAGAAAATATAGATAATTTTTTAGAAGAAGAAATAGAAGAAGAAGAAGGTATGCCTATTTTACCTCTATTAAATAAAAAAAATGATGAAGAGCTTTTTGCTAAATATAAAGTAAATGTTATAGTAGATAATAGCAAGCTAAATGGTGCACCTGTTGTTTTAAATTATAACCCAAGCTATACAAATTTGGTAGGTGAAGTGGAGTTTGAAAACGAACTTGGAAACTTTACAACAGACTATATGAAGATAAAAGGTGGTATATTCCATAAGGCAAACGGAGGTTATTTAATTTTACATATAGATGATATTTTAAAAAGTGCTTATTCTTTAGAAACTATTATAAGAACATTAAAAACAGGTGAAGTTTGTATAGAGCCTTTAAAAGAATATCAGCTAGGTGGAATAGCTATTACTACTATAAAACCAGAGCCAATTAAAGTAAACCTTAAAATAATACTTATAGGCTCTAGTTATTATTATGATATTTTATCAGAATATGAAGAAGATTTTTTAAAGTTTTTTAAAATACATTCTATATTTGATTATGAGATGGACAATAACGAGGAAAATATAAGTGATATAATAAAATTTATAAGAAATTTTGAGAAAAAAGAAAATAGTTTAAAGTTTGATAAAACAGCTATTAAAGTTTTAGTAGAACATATTATACGCTTAGCTGGTAAGAAAGATAAGCTTAGTACAAAATTTAACGCTATAACAGAAATTTTAATAGAGGCAAATACTTGGGCAAAAATTGATGGTGCTAGCATTGTTTGTGAAAAATATATTAAAAAAGCAATAGATAAAAAAATAGATTTTATCAATCTTTATGAAAAAAAATATGAAGATATGATATTAGAAGGCGATATAATGATAAAAACAGACGGTGCAGAAATAGGGCAAATAAACGGGTTGGCTGTTTTAGACTATGGTAGTTATAGCTTTGGAAAACCTACAAAAATAACTGCTACAACTTATGTTGGAAAATCTGGTATTGTTAATATAGAAAAAGAGGCAGAAATGAGTGGAAGTATACATAATAAAGGTGTACAGGTAATAACAGGATACCTTGGAAGAACGTATGCCAATTTATTTCCACTTAGCTTATCTTGTAGAATATGTTTTGAGCAAAATTACAATGGTGTAGATGGAGATAGTGCATCTAGTACAGAATTATATGCTATAATATCTAGCCTTTCTGATACTCCTATTAAACAAGGTATTGCTGTTACAGGGAGTGTAAACCAAATGGGAGAGATACAACCTATAGGTGGAGTTAATGAAAAAATAGAAGGATTTTTTGATATATGCAATAAAAGAGGGTTAACAGGTACACAAGGCGTTTTAATACCAGTACAAAATGTAAAAGATTTATGCTTAAAAGATGATGTTATAGAGGCTGTTAAAAATGGAAAATTTCATATATATCCTATATCTAATATAGATGAAGGGATATATATTTTAATGGGTGAAAAAGCAGGCAAAAAAAATAAAAACAATACCTTTACAAAAGATAGTATCCATTTTAAAGCTATGAAGAAATTACAATATTTTTACAAAAAGGGTAATGAAGAATAGTTGGAGGGGTAGTTATGTATAAAGCTGTTATATTTGATATGGACGGTGTTATATTAGATACAGAAAAACTTTTAATGAAATGTTGGCAAGATGCTGGTAAAGAATTTAATATTTCAATAGAAAATAAGCATTTGTCTAAAATGAGAGGAGGTACTGTAAGTGTAATAAAGGAAGTTTTTGAAAAAATATTTGGTACAGATTTAGATTTTTATAAAATAAGGGAACGCAGGGAGCAAATAAAAGATGAATATATATTAAAAGATGGAGTACCAGTTAAAGAAGGCATAGAAGATTTTTTAAAGTATTTAAAGAATAATAATATAAAAATTGCGCTTGCAACATCTACTATTAAAGACATTGCTATAAAATATTTAAAAGATGTGGATTTGTATAAATACTTTGAAGTGATAATATGTGGAGATATGATAGAAAAAGGAAAGCCTGCTCCAGATATATATTTACAGGCTTGTAATAACCTAAATGTAGAGCCAAAAGATGTATTAGTTTTTGAAGATTCTAGAAATGGTATATGGTCTGGACATAGTGCAGGGTGTGATGTTGTAATGGTTATAGATATAGATGATTTCTACGAAGATACAGAGGACAAAATAGTTTTAAAAATAGACAATTATAAATTAGCTATGGACTTTTTAGAAAAGGCAAAGGAGAATTAAAAGTGAATAATATAGATAATAATAAAAACAATCCATTAGCAACAGAAAGTATAGGAAAACTACTGTTAAAAATGGCTATACCTGCTGTTATAGCTCAAATAGTAAATTTACTTTATAACATAGTAGATAGAATGTTTATATCAGGGATACCTAATATAGGCACACTTGCATTAACAGGTGTTGGGGTTACATTTCCTATAATAACATTAGTATCGGCATTTGCAAGTTTAATAGGTATGGGTGGCTCTCCACGAGCTGCTATAAAAATGGGGCAAAATGACTATGATGAAGCAGAAAGAATACTTGGAAATTCATTTATAAGTATTGTGTGGATATCTGCTATATTGACAGTATTTTTTCTAATATTTAACGAAAAACTATTATTAATGTTTGGTGCTAGTGAGCAAACATTACCTTATGCTAAGGAATATATAAATATTTATGTTATTGGTACTATATTTGTACAAATAGCTTTAGGGTTAAATCCTTTTATAAATTGTCAAGGATTTGTAAATATTGGAATGAAAACAGTTTTGATAGGTGCAATACTTAATATAATACTTGATTTTATATTTATAAAAATATTTAATATGGGTGTAAAAGGTGCAGCTCTTGCTACTATTATATCTCAAGGTGTTTCTGCTATATGGGTTTTAAGATTTTTGGTTTTATCTAAAATTTCAAAAATAAAAATTAAAACAAAGTATTTTAAAATTAATAAAGCTGTAATATTACCTATATTAGCCCTTGGAGTATCTCCTTTTATTATGCAAAGTACAGAAAGTCTTTTAAGCATTGCTTTTAACTCTTCATTAAAAAAATATGGTGGAGATATAGCCGTAGGGAGTATGACTATATGTGCTACTATTATGCAATGTGTAGGGTTAATATTAACAGGTATTGGGCAAGGCTCTCAACCTATTGTAAGCTTTAACTATGGCTATGGAAAAATGGATAGAGTTAGAAAAACATATAATCTTGCCATAATAGCCTCTATACTTTTTGCAGTAGTAATGTGGGTGTTATGTCTTATAAAACCAGAAATGTTTGTAGGAATATTTGCAAAAGAAGATGAAGATATGATGTCTTATGCTAGTATAACTTTAAAGATATATATGTTTTGTTCATTTTCAATGGGTATTCAATATACTTGTCAGCAAGTATTTGTTGCCCTTGGGCAAGCTAAAGTTTCATTATTTTTAGCAATTTTTAGAAAAATTATATTGTTAATACCAATTATATATATATTACCAGCTATTATACCAGATAGTTTTATCACATCTTTCCAAAATTTAGTTTTTCCTATGAGCATAGAAAATAAGGTGTTTTCAGTATTTTTAGCAGAGCCTATATCAGATTTTATAGCTGCTACTACAACAGGAATTTTATTTATTATTATAACTAAGAAGTTAAATAAACAGTTTAACCAACAAAATATTTGTGAAAATAAAAATTAGTAATTGATATTGTAATACTTTAGTGTTAAAATTATATTTATAATTGGTATAAAGGAGTTTTTATGATTAATTTTAATGAAGAAATTTTAAAATTTAAGCCAATTGTTGAAATAGACGATATAGAAGACTCTGTTATAAATGATGAGATATATGATATAATAGATATTATTAAGGAAATAACAAAAGATAGAGATAGGGGTTAGCTTAAAATGAAGTGTCCTATATGTGAAGTAGTAATAGCAAATAGCCATATATGTCCCAACTGTAATGAAAATGCTTATGTTTTAAATAAGATTTTTAATATATCTGTAAGGCTTTATAATGAGGCTTTACAAAAAGCAAACCAAAGAGATTTTTCCAATGCTATATCTTTAATAGAAAAAAGCCTATATTTTAATAAAAACAATATAGAGGCTAGAAATTTGCTAGGATTATTATATTATCAAACAGGTAGGCTAGGAGATGCTATTAAACAATGGGTATTAAGTTCAAACATTAATCAAAATGATAACAATAAGGCTTTTTATTATTTAGATACTTTTAATAGTGACATAAGAAATTTTGAAAAATTAGATGATTCTGTTAGATTATATAACCAAGCTATAAAATACTTAAAACATAAAGATGACGATTTGGCTATTATAAGGCTAAAAAAGGCACTTGATATAAACCCTAATTTTATAGATGCTATGAATTTATTAGCTTTTTGTTATATAATACAAAGAAAATATAAAAAAGCCTTAAAAATTTTACATAATACGTTGTTATTAGATAAAAATAATAAAATGGCATTAAGGTATATAAAGGAAATAGAATCTAAAAAGAAAAAAAATAAAGACATTTTATCAGAAGAATATATATACAATGGTATGATAAAAACTATTGATGAAGATGACAATTATAGGTATACAAAATTTAATAATAACAGTTGTAAGGCAATAGGTTCTTTTATACTTGGTGTATTATTATGTGGATTATGTATGTATTTTTTGTTTATACCAGATTATACACAAAAAAAATCTTTAGAGATAGAACAACTTAATAATGAAATAAATAGTATAAAACAAAAAGAAAAAGATATAATTTTACAAAAAGATGAAGAAATAAAATCTTTACAACAACAAAACGAGAATATAAAAAAACAATTACAAATATATTTGGACAAGGAAACTATAAATATTAACTATCAAAAGATAGAACAAGCATTAAGTTTATATAAAAAAAATAAAATAACAGATGCTAAAAATGTAATAAATAGTATTAATACTAGTGGTTTTAATGAAAAACAATTAGTAGAATATAATAAAGCAAAAAATAAAATTAATTAATAAGCTACCGATTTTATCGGTAGCTTTAAAAATAGGAGAAAAAATGACGTATAATTTATTAAAAAAAGAAAATATAGATAATATTGGAGAAGGATATTTATATGAACATATAAAAACTGGAGCAAAAGTTGTTTATATAAAAAATAATGATAAAAATAAGGTGTTTTCTGTATCTTTTAGAACATTACCTAAAAATAATACAGGTGTATTTCATATTTTAGAACATTGTGTGTTATGTGGTTCTAAAAAATATCCTTTAAAAGAGCCTTTTAATCAGCTAGATAAATGTACTATAAATACCTATTTAAATGCTATAACTTTTGCAGATAAAACACTATACCCAATAGCAAGCCCTAACGATAAAGACTACTTTAAGCTATTAGATGTTTATTTAGATGCAGTGTTTTTCCCTTTAATAGAAAATAAAAAAGGAATATTTTTGCAAGAAGGTTGGCATTATAATGGTAAAGAAATAAATGGTGTTGTATACAATGAAATGAAGGGAGTATATTCTACACCAGATGCTATAATAGATTTTAAGGTAAAAGAAAAGTTGTTTAATAACGGCTATGAATATGATTCTGGAGGACACCCAAGTTATATTACAGATATTACATATGATAATTTTATAAAAACATATAAAAAGTATTATAACCCATCTAATAGTATAATCTATTTTTATGGAGATTTAGATATAGATTATTATTTAAATTATTTAGATAAAGAGTACTTATCAAAATTTAATAAATGTAATATAAACATTATAGAAAAAAGTGTAGATTTAAACAAACCTATAATATTTGAAGATTTTTACTACACAGATGAAGATTTGGAAGAAGAAAAGAATTATATACAAGCTAGCTTTAAAATGAATTTTTCTAAAGACGAAGCAAAAAATATAGCTTTTGATATTTTGTCAGATATATTAACAGAAAATCAAGAAGGGATACTAAAAAAAGCTCTTGTTGATGCTGGTGTATGTACCGATGTTACTAGCTATATAGATGATGATATGTTAGAGCCTGTATACACTATATTAATAGAAGGCACTAAAGAAGATAGTATAGAAAAATTTAAAAATATATTAGAAAATACTATAAAAAATATAAATATAGATGAAAAGCTAATAGAGGGTGGTATAGCTACCAATGAGTTTTATTTTAAAGAAAAAGATTTTGGATATAAGCCAGAAGGATTATTTTATAACATAATACTTCTTAAAAATATGCTTTATGGAAAATATGATTTTGATATATTAAAATTTGACAAGCTTATAGAAGATATTAAACATATAGATTTTAAAAATTTATTAATAGAAAATACTATAAATAATAATAATGCTATATATTGTATCTTAAAACCAACGGATAAAAAGCAAAATATAGATAATAAAAATTATACAGAAAATACTAAATATTTATTAGAATACCAAAAAGAGATAGACAAGATAGAAGATATAGAAAAGATACCACCTCTTAAAATAGAAGATATAGAAAAAGATATATTTAAAATTAATACTGAAATATTAAATGTAAAACACAGACCTTTAATATATAATAATATAAACTCTGAAATATCCTATTTTAATATGGTTGTAGATATATCTAGTTTTAGTGAAACATATGGTAAATACATAAGTATATATGTATATTTATTAGGAAAATTAGATACTAAAAATTATACAAGCGAAAAGCTCGAACAAGCTATAAATATATTGATAGGTGGGGGTAGTACATATAATGGTTTTATATCTCTAAAAGATGATAAGTTTTTTAATGCTTTAGGATTTTCAGCGAGAATTTTAAATAAAAATATAGAAAAAGCATTTAATATAATTAATGAAATATTTAAAAATACTATTTTTGATAATGAAGAGAAATTAAAATCTTATATATTAGAATTTTTATATAAATGTGAGCTTGATATATTAAAAGACCCTAAACAATATTCTATAAAAAGAGCCAAAAGTTATATATGTAAAAAAAGTTTATATATAGAAAACGTAGAGGGTATAGAATTTTATAATTGGCTAAAAGATTTATGTAAAGATATAGATAAAAATATACACGATATTATAAAAAACTTATTGTATATAAAGGATAATATTTTAAATATAAATAATGTATATTTTGGTATAGGTTGTAATAAAGAAGCTAAAAATGTATGTTTTACAAGTATTGAAGAATTAACAATTTTTAATGAAAATAAAATAACAAATAGTATAAAAGAAAAAGAAAAGTTAAATATAAAAAATGAGGCTTTTTACATATCATCAGATGTAAACTACAACACTAAGGTAGCCTTTTTAAATAAAGTTGATTTTAAATATACTGGATATTTAGATGTTTTAAAAAGAATAATACAAAGTGATTATATGTGGTATAAAATAAGAACAGAAGGTGGTGCTTATGGGGGAGATATATCTATATCAGATAGTGGGCTTATTGTATTAAATTCTTATAGTGACCCTAATATTTTAAAAACTTATGATAACTTTAATAAAATACCAGATTATATAAAAAATTTAAGTATTAGTGAAAAAGAGCTTCATATGTATAAAATAGGAACTATAAATATATTAGATAGGCCAATGAAAAATTATGAGATAAATCAAGTTGCTATGAATAGATATTTTAAACAGCTAGATGAAAAAGAAATATATACACAAAGACAACAAGTTTTAGATACTAATATTAACCATATAAAAGATTATTTTGAAGTAATTAAAGGTAGCTTAGCAAAAAATAGTATATGTACAATAGGTAATAAAGAAGACATAAATTTATGTAAAAATATATTTTTTAATGTAAAAAGATTTAATTAATATTTGAAAAATATAACAATATATGGTATTATTAATTGTATATTTATACTATTTTAGGAGGATAAAAAAATGGATTACAAATCAGCAGGTGTAGATGTAGAAGCAGGTTATAAATCTGTAGAGCTTATGAAAGAGCACGTTAAGGCTACTTTTAGAAAAGAAGTTTTGACAGATTTAGGAGGTTTTGGTGGTTTATTTTCTATTGAAAAAGCAAAGGATATGAAGCAACCAGTTTTAGTATCTGGTACAGACGGTGTTGGAACAAAGTTAAAGTTAGCATTTTTAGCAGATAAGCACGACACCATAGGGATAGATGCTGTTGCTATGTGTGTTAATGATATAGTTTGTAGCGGAGCAGAACCTTTATTCTTTTTAGACTATATTGCTTGTGGTAAAAATTACCCAGAAAAAATAGCAAAAATAGTAGAAGGTGTATCTAAAGGCTGTGTTATGGCTGGGTGTTCTCTTATAGGTGGAGAAACAGCAGAAATGCCAGGTTTTTATCCAGAAGATGAATATGACCTTGCTGGTTTTACTGTTGGTATATTAGATAATGCAAATGTTATAGACGGTAAAAAAATAAAAGACGGAGATGTTTTAATAGGTGTTAGCTCTAGTGGTATACATTCTAATGGATATTCTCTTGTAAGAAAAATATTTAATCCTAATAAAGAAAATATAAATGAATATATAGATGAGCTTTCTCAAACTTTAGGCGAGGCTCTTCTTACTCCTACTAAAATATATGTAAAAACTGTTTTAGAGCTTATTAAAAAAGTTGATGTAAAAGGTATAAGCCATATAACAGGTGGTGGTTTTGTAGAAAACATACCAAGAATTATTCCTAAAGGTCTTAAAGTAAATGTAGAGGACGGTTCTTTCCCTGTGCTACCTATTTTTGAACTTATTATGAAAAAAGGTAATGTAGATAAAATGGATATGTATAAAACATTTAATATGGGTATAGGTCTTGTTTTAGTTGTAGATAAAGATGATGTGGAAAAAACAATATCTTGTTTAAAAGAACTTAACGAAGATGCATTTGTTATAGGAAATGTTACAAAAGGAGAAGGAATAGAAATATGTTTAAAATAGGTGTTTTAGTTTCTGGTAATGGCACAAACTTACAAGCTATTATTGATAGTATAAATAACGGATTTATAAAAAATGCAAGGATAGAAACTGTTGTAACTAATAAAGAAGACGCATTTGCATTACAGCGTGCTAAAAATAACAATATAGAAACAAAAATTATAAAAGTAAAATCTTTTGAAAATAAACAATTATACGAAGATGCACTAATTGATTACTTAAAAGAAAAGGAGCTAGACTTAATTGTTTTAGCAGGTTTTATGGTTATTCTTTCTGAAAAGTTTGTAAATAGCTTTAAAAATAAAATAATTAACATACACCCTTCTTTAATACCAGCATTTTCTGGAGAAGGGTATTATGGGCTTAAAGTACACGAAGGTGTTTTGAAAAGAGGTTGCAAAATAACAGGAGCTACTGTACATTTTGTAACAGAAGAGGCAGATGATGGCCCTATTATTATACAAAAAGCAGTTTCTGTTAAAGATGATGACACAGAAGAAACATTACAACAACGTGTAATGGAAGAGGCAGAATGGTTAATATTACCTGAAGCTATTAATCTTATTTTAAATAAAAAAATAAAAATAGTAGATAATATTGTTAGGAGGATATGTTAATGAAAATTCTTGTAGTTGGTGGTGGTGGTAGAGAACACGCTATTGTACATAAATTATCTAAATCTAAAAAGGTAGATAAAATATATTGTGCACCAGGTAATCCTGGAATTAAAGAATTGGCAGAAACAGTTAATATATCACCTATGGATTTTGATTTACTTATAAAATTTGTAAAAGACAATAATATAGATATGACAATAGCTGCTATGGACGACACTCTTGTAGCTGGCATTGTAGATGAATTTGAAAAAAATAATCTTAAAATATTTGGACCTAATAAGAGAGCATCTATAATAGAGGGTAGCAAAGCTTTTTCTAAAGATTTGATGAAAAAATATAATATACCAACAGCAAGCTATGAAAATTTTTCTTCCTATGAAGATGCAATTAAATATGTAGAAAGTCTAAGTTTTCCTATTGTTATAAAAGCAGACGGACTTGCCTTAGGAAAAGGCGTTTTAATATGTAAATCTTTAGATGAGGCTAAAGAGAGCCTTAAAGAGATTATGTTAAATAAAAAGTTTGGAAAATCTGGAGAAAACGTAGTTATAGAAGAATTTATGGTAGGTAAAGAAGTGTCTATATTATGTTTTTGTGATGGGAAAACTATTGTCCCTATGGTATCGGCACAAGACCATAAAAGAGCCTTTGATAATGATGAAGGCCCTAATACTGGTGGTATGGGTACTATATCTCCAAGTAAATACTATACAGAAGATATAGCTAAAACTGCTATGGAAACTATATTTGTACCAACTATGGAGGCTCTAGCTAAAGAGGATAGAGAGTTTGTTGGAGTATTATTTTTTGGGCTTATGCTTACAGAACAAGGGCCTAAAGTTATAGAATATAACGCAAGATTTGGGGACCCAGAAACTCAAGTTGTGCTACCTAGATTAAAAACAGACTTAATTGATATAATAAATGCTTGTTTAGATAAAAAGCTTGAAAGTATAAACATAGAATGGGAAGACTATGCTACATCTTGTGTAATATTAGCATCTGGAGGATACCCTGATGCTTATGAAAAAGGATATGAAATAACAGGGTTAGAAGAATGTAAAAATTTACAAGATGTGTTTATATACCACGCAGGCACAAGCTTTAAAGATAATAAAATAGTTAATAATGGTGGTAGAGTATTAGGTGTTATGGCAAAAGGTGAAAACTTAGAAAAGGCTTTAGAAAAATCCTATAATGCACTTAATATAGTACATTTTAAAGATAGCTTTTATAGAAAAGATATAGGAAAAAGATAGTAATTATATAATTAAAAATATTAAGTATTTAAGCTACTTTTATTATTTAAGAGTAGCTTAAATGTAGTAAAAAGGAAGTAATTTTTTTGAAAAAAGATTTTAAAAGTTTTTTAAAATTAGCAATTAAAAACTTGATAACATTAGTTTTAATAGTTGCTTTTATAATAGTGTTTTCTGCTATATTTGGAAGCGAAAACCAACTTATAGGTGTTGGGTTAGTAACTGGACTTATGATGTTTTATAGTGTAGATTTAGGGCTTAATAAAAAGCAAGCACCTTTTATTATTTTAGGTATATGTATGTTAATGGCTATATCTAACATAGTGTCTATTTATAATATTTATTTGGCTATAGTATTTAATATTTTTACTATATATATTTTTATGACTTTATCAACAGTACATTTAATGTATAAAACCTATATGCCATTTATTTTAATGTATATTTTTGCCGAAGGTATGCCAATAGAGCAAAATCAAATAACAAAAAGAGTTTTAGCATTTATCTTATCGGGGGTGATTTTAACATTAGTTTATTGTATAAAGCATAGAAAATTACAAAATGGTAAAACAGTAAAAGATATATATAAGGATATTAGTTTATCAAAGGAAACAACTATATTTAATATAAAAATGACTTTAGGTATAACAATAGCTATGTTTTTGACAGAATTTTTTAATATAGAAAAAGGTATGTGGATTAGTATAACAGTAATGTCTTTAACACAGCCACATTTTAGTATGACTAAAGAGAGGATAAAACATAGATTTTTAGGTACAGTTATTGGTGTTGTATGTTTTTTTATACTTTTTGGAGGGCTTATACCATCAGAATTTTTTGGAATTATAGTAGCTATTTTATCTTATATATATACATTTATGAAAAGCTATTGGATACAAATAATATTTGTAACAATAAATTCTTTAAATGCTGCAAATGGTGTATTTAACACATCTTATAAAGCAGGTGCTTATAGGGTATCATTTATATTTTTAGGAATATTAATATCTTTATTTATTGTATTTTTAGAAAAAATGCTAGATAGAAAAGTTAAAGAATATCCAAGTGATGAAGAAGAAATACAAGAAAATAAAGAACAAAATATATTATCTAATAAACAAGAAGTATTGACTAATGGTGATGAAGTGTGTTAAAATTTAATATAAGTAAGACAGATGGTCGCATACTTTGGTATGAGGAAAGTCCGAGCTCCATAGAGCAGGGTGCTGGATAACGTCCAGTGGAGGCGACTCTAAGGAAAGTGCAACAGAAATAAACCGCCTATTTGTAGGTAAGGATGGAAAGGTAAGGTAAGAGCTTACCGCTTTCTTGGCGACAAGAAAGGCTCTGTAAACCCCACCTGGTGCAAGAACATTGAAACATATAAGGTTGCTCGCCTGTTTCATAAAAGTTCGCAAGAGGCTACTGGTAACAGTAGCACTAGATAGATGACCATCAAATACAGAACTCGGCTTATAGGCTTGCTTATATTTTTTAAATTAATTGGCTCTGTCACAACAAATGGTTGATTTTGACGAGAAATAGCGTATAATAATA